>JACNHM010000490.1 GCA_014383605.1 Chloroflexota bacterium | reverse complement strand
ACGATAAGGTTACCACAAAGCTGTTCGGTTGTAAAAGTGCCGATTTTGGCCGGTTTAGAACGGTTTGGCCTCTGGTTGCACAACCGTTACGCTAGGCTGATGCCGGCTCTCGGCATTGGAACCTTCGCCTTCTGGCTCATGCTGGTGGCAGCTGTACTGATGCTGCTCGCCACGTGGTTTGAAGGCCTCTGAAAACGCTATCTCGGGGGCAGCTCCTTCGTCCGGCGGCGGCCCGGCGTTGGAGTGATGGGGCTGCCCCCCATCTGACACCTCCGCGTGCACAGGCGCGCATATAAATACCCCTGCATCGTCAAATCATCACAAATCCTCATCACAAATCCAAGGAAGGACTTTCGAACATGGACAAGCGCAAGCGCTACCTCACCCTGGCCGTCGCCCTGGCGGTCGTCATCATCGCCGGAGCTTGCATCTGCGGGCAATGCAGCAATCCCTTTAGCCGTCCCGCGCAGGAGCGCATCGAGGAAAACGTGCCCATCGTCAGTGGCGCGGACCTGGGAGAAGCGGTCATGGCCCGCGGTATCGGCGAGGGCAATCGCCCTGTGGGCGTCACAGATACCTTCAGCGATTCCGAGGATGTCATCTACTGTGTCGTGGAAGCCCGGCGCATTGATGCCGGCACCAGCTTTTATGCCCGCTGGGTCTACGATGGTGAGCCTTTCGAGGATACCCCCACCATCACTGCCGATCGGGACTACACCAGCACCTACATTGAGTTCCACATTGAGCCCAAGGACTTTGACGTCCTCAAGAGCGGCGACTACGCCTGCAAGATCTACGTTAACGGCAACCCCGTGCAGACCGTGGAATTCACAGTGCGGTAGAGGGAGGTCATAATTCATGGAGGGATTCACCAATACGCTCTGCTTTGGCGTTCTGCTGATCGGGGCCATCATCCTGCTGTTCTTCGTGATGCGCTGGTTGCGCCAACGGCGGGAAGCGCCAGCGGGGACGTACGACAGCCCCGATTTCGATAGCGGTGGCTCCATCGGTGGCATGCGGGGTGGTCGCGCCCACGACAGCCCGGACTTTGATAGCGGCGCTACCATCGGCGGCGACCCCGAGCGGCAGGCCTACGATAGCTCAGAGATTCGCAGCGGCGGCAGCATTGGCGGCGGGCCAAGGGTCGAGGAGCGAGAGGAGACGGCACGCGCGCCGGGCCGCGCCCGCACCGTCAGCGACGGGTGGGAGTTGGGGGAAGTGGGGAAGGCGGCACCGTCGGAACCCGAACCGGAACCTGAAAAGGAAAAGCCCCGCGAGCCTTACCGCACGCGCAAAACTGGCGGGCGGACCGACAGTCCCGACATAGAAAGTGGTGGCAGCTTCGGCGGCTAGGAATCTGTGTGGCCGCCGGTCACGCCTGACGTCTGGTTGCCGAAGCAACTGATACCACAGGCAGTTGTACTAGGCAAACAGACGGTTCCTTCCATCAAAGGTTATCCGATTTCGCAATCTACATCAGGAGGTTTATCCAAATGAGAAATGAAGTCCTTGACAAGATCTCCGGCCTCATCGCTGCAGCCTTTGGCCTGATCGCTGCGCTGGCCTGGAACGATGCGATCTCAGCGTGGGTGCAGAGCTGGGGCATCGGCGGAGGCCCTTGGGTCTATGCCATCATCGTGACCATCCTCGCCGTGCTGGTGACCATCTGGATCGGCCGTGCTGTAGCACGGGCGAAGAAGTAACCGGAGCAATCCCGATCCGCCCCTGGCCTGTGGCAGGGGCGGATTTACTATGTGCCTTGGTCATGAGATTGATGTGACATCTGCGGAGTTCTGCCGTCTAAGCAAATGGTAGGGGGCTCTCTCTTCCCGGCCCACTAGCGTTGCTCGGACCAGCCCAGCGAACAGTTCGGGGGCGCGACATCGCTGCACACATTGTAGCTCCGGCACTCACGTGACGGCCACGTCTGGGCTCATAGGCCATGACATCGAAAGGGCAGGCAGTGTCGGGGAGGGGGAGCCCTGCTTATCACGTCCGTTTGCTGAGTGACAGATCTGGCGATCGCTGGCCAACACAAAAGGGTTGCTTGAGCCCTGATGCAGTGAATGGTTGTATTCCCTGTTGACATTTACTCTGACATCTACTATAATTAGGGTCGTGGGCAGCATTCCAAGGCAGACCCTCATCACTGCTTCAAGCCCCGGTTATGAACATCAGGTCTTTACCCCGGTCGGTCTCTACCGAGAAGTCGGATGGAGGATATAGTCACCTTTTATCTTCAAAAAGAGGAGGTCGTGACATGCTGCAGCTGCAATGGTACTGGTGGTTGATCCTGGGCATCCTCATCGGCTGGCTCATTGGCTGGCTGATCGAGGTCTGCTATTGGCGTCGCCGCCGCCGCACGGGCGCTGACATAGGCGTCGAGCGCGATGAGGTGCGCATCAAGGAGTTGGAGGCTTCGCTAGAGGGCTGTCAGGGTCGGGTAGCCGAGTTGCGCGGCGAAATAGAGCGGCGGGATCTGCGCATCGTTGATATGAAGCGGATGTTGGGGGCACGGCTGAAGGCTCCGGCGGTGGAGGTAGAGGCTCCTGAGCTTGCGGTGGAAGCCCCGCAGGTGGCCGTGGAGCTGCCGGAGGTGGAGGTCGTTGCTCCTGAGTTGGCGGCTGTGGTCCCCGATCTCGAAGTGGAAGCGCCGGTGGTAGACATCAAGCTTCCTGAGATCGAAGTGGCCGCACCCGATCTCGAAGTAGAATTGCCGGAGATCGAGGTCGCAGCGCCCGACCTGGACGTGGAGTTGCCGGAGGTGGAGCTTACCGCGCCGGTGGTGGACGTGGAGTTGCCTGAAGTCGAAGTTGCGGCTCCCGACTTGGCCGTTCGTGCGCCCGACCTGGATGTGGAATTGCCGGAGATCAGGGTCGAAGCGCCCGATCTGGACGTGGAGATGCCGGAGGTCGAACTCGCAGCGCCGGTGGTGGATGTGGAGCTGCCGGAGGTGGAGGTGACTGCGCCCGATCTCACAGTGGCCCTGCCGCAGGCCAGAGTGCGCATGGATGATCTGACCCGCGTCAGCGGCATCGGCCCCAAGTTCACCCAGACGCTCCAGGCTGCGGGCATTGCTTCCTTCGCCCAACTGGCCGAGGCGGACGAGGAGCGCCTGGCGGCCATCATCAAGGCACCGGCATGGCGGCGTCTGGACTACGGTGATTGGACCCTTCAGGCGCAGACGCTGCGTGATCTGCCGTCTGCTCCGGCTATGCCGGGCGATGACCTCAAGCGCATTGAAGGCATCGGCCCCAAGTACGCGGGGCTGCTGCGAGAGGTGGGCATCAACACCTTCGCCGACCTGGCGGCCAGCGACGAGGCCACCCTGGCGGCGATCATCGGCGCGCCGGCCTGGCGGCGGGTGGACTATGCCATGTGGATCGAGCAGGCCCGGCTCGCGGCGGCAGGCGAGGAAGAGGAGTTGGCCGAACTGCAGGCTCGCCTGCATCGCCGCAAGGGCGATAACCTGACCTTGATCCAGGGCATCGGAGCCAAGACGGTAGCCGCGCTGAGCGCCGCCGGCATCACCAGCTTCGCTGACCTGGCCGCCGCGGATGAGGTACAACTGGCGGGCATCATCGGGGACGCTGGCGTGCGCGAAGGCGACTACGCCGCCTGGATCGAGGAGGCCAAGCTGCGGGCGGCCGGCAAGCGGGTGTCTCGTCGGGCGGCTGCGGCTGATGAGATCGAGGGCATTCCTGCCCAGGATCTGGCCGCCGTCCGCGGTATCGGCCCCGTCTTCGAGCAGAAGTTCTACGAGGCCGGCATCGGCACCTACGCCCAATTGGCAGCCCTGAGCGACGCTGAGATCAAGGCCATCATCCAGCCCAAGGAGTGGCAGGAGTTCGACTACGAGAGCTGGAACGAGCAAGCTCGGCGGCTGGCAGAGGAGACAGGCACTGTCGGAGCGGTCTGGAACGGCATCATCCCCGACGACCTGAGCAAGATCAAGGGCATCGACGAAGTGTTCGAGCAGAAGCTCTACGAGGCGGGTATCATGACCTTCGCCGATCTGACGGCCAAGACGCCGGAGGAGTTGAAGGCGATCATCCAGCCCGAAGAGTGGCAGGAGTTTGACTTTGCCGACTGGATCGCGCAAGCGCGAGATCTGGCATAGTGCGCACACAAGCGATTCTGATATGATACGGAAAGTCGGAGTCCCCAACTTGTGGGGAGGGACGGCGTGATGCCCCAATGAGTTCGGGAGTCCGGCACACTGCGTGGCGAGCGTCCTGAGCTTTCAGCCCTGAGGCTGATAGCTCAGGATGTCTCCGTTCATCTGACAGGAAAAGCATCCGGTGGCGCATCTGGCATAGAGGAGGCAAGCCCATGGCAAGGCGAATTTTCTGGGAACGACCACTAGACATCTTCAAGCTCATTATCGCTGTTATCCTGGCCATACCCCTGGTCGTGCTGCCGTTGCGACCTGGTCCAGAGACCCTCGTGACGGCATCTCCGGCCTTCACCCAGCCGAGAACCGGAGCGACCTTCGGCGGTGATGAACTGCAAGCTCTGGAAGGCACGGCAGACCCTGGTGCGACCGTGCGGTTCTTCGACGGTGAGAACCTGTTGGGCGAGGCGACGGCCGATGCGCAAGGCAAGGTCGAACTCCCGCTGCCCACGCCCTTGCCCGAGGGGCCGCACAGCGTGCGCGCCGTGGTGGTAGACAAGAACGGCAAGGAGGTGGCCGTTTCCGAGCCGGTGGCTTTCACCATCATTCCTTCCCTGGTGCCACCCGTTACACCGGCCATCACCCGACCGGCCAGCGGGACGACGTTTGCTGCCGACGAAGTCACCGCCCTGGAAGGCACAGCCGTTCCCGGTGCGACGGTGCAGATCTTCGAAGGGGCAACGCTGTTGGGAGAAACCACCGCGGACGCGGACGGCCGGTGGCGATTCGAGTTGCCCGAAGCGCTGGCCGAGGGGCCGCATACCCTGCGCTTCGTGGTAGTTGACGAAGCGGGGCGAGAGATCGCCGCTTCCGAGCCGGTGGCCTTTACCATCATCCCGGCTGTGGCGGTCATGCCCACGCCAGCCATCACTTCGCTGCCCAGCGGGGCGAGCATCGGCGCGGGCGAGCCGTTGCTGCTGGAAGGCACGGCGGCTCCTGGGGCGACGGTGCAGTTCTACGACGGCGAGACGCTGTTGGGCGAGACGGCGGCTGACGCTGCGGGAAAGTGGCGCTTTGAATTGCCGGAGCCGCTGGCGGCGGGCGAGCACAGCCTGCGGACGGTGGTGCTGGATGCGGCGGGGCAAGAGGCGGCGGCTTCGGAGCCGTTGACCTTCAGCGTTGCCAAGGCGGCTGCGCCGCCTGTTATCCTGCTGCCCAAGGGGGCGGCAGTGATCGCCGGCGGGCCGCTGGAAGGCAGCGCTGACCCTGGCGCTCGCCTGCGGATTTACGGCGGCAACACGCTGCTGGGCGAGACCGTGGCGGGCCCTGATGGCGTGTGGGCCTTCCAGCTGCCTGTGGATCTGAACGCGGGAGAGCTCACGCTGCGAGCCGTGGTTGTAGACGACGCCGGCCAGGTGCTGGCCCAGTCGCCACCCACGCTGGTGGAGGTGCTGGAGCTTCGGCTACCCGTCACCGGCGGCCGCAAGTAGCAATCCTGGCACGTTGAAATCGGAGAGATGGACAGAGACTGCCATGGGGGCAACGTAAAGCGTGAAGCGAAAAACGTACCCCTTTTTGACGATTTACGTTTCACGTTTTACGTTTGACGTCTGTGCGTTTGACTTCATCATCTTGGGAGGTGATGTTCATGGAAGATCTGGAGAGGCTAGGCGCCTTCTACCTGGGCAAAGAGTACGACCTGGCGGCGGGGGAGATCCTCGACCGGCCCGTGATGTACGATGCCCGCGACCTGACCACCCACGCTGTCTGCGTGGGCATGACCGGCAGCGGCAAGACGGGCCTGTGCATTGACTTGCTGGAGGAAGCGGCGCTGGACAGCGTGCCGGCCATCATCATTGATCCCAAGGGCGACGTCACCAACCTGCTACTCACCTTCCCGGAGCTGCGGCCGGAGGACTTTCAGCCTTGGGTCAACGTGGACGATGCTCGCCGCAAGGGGCAGAGCGTGGAGGAGTACGCCGAGAGCATCGCCGGCGTCTGGCGCCAGGGGCTGGCCGACTGGGGCCAGGGTCCGGAGCGCGTCCGCCGCCTGCAAGAAAGCGCCGAATTCCTGATCTACACGCCGGGCTCCGACGCCGGCCTGCCGGTGAGCATCCTGCACTCTTTTGCTGCGCCGGCGCTGGACTGGGACGAGCACGAGGAGATGCTGCGGGAGAAGGTGCAGGGCACCGTCTCAGCCCTGCTGGGTCTGGTCGGCATCCAGGCCGATCCGGTGCGCAGCCGCGAACACATCCTGCTGTCGCACATCTTCGAGCACGCCTGGCGAGAGGGGGAGGACCTGGACCTGGCCCGGCTGATCGGCCAGGTGCAGAACCCGCCCATGCGCAAGCTGGGCGTCTTCAACCTGGACACCTTCTTCCCTCAGAAGGAGCGCTTCGAGCTGGCCATGGCGCTCAACAACCTCATTGCTGCGCCGGGCTTCGAGCGCTGGCTGGAAGGGCAGCCGCTGGAGATCGGAGATCTGCTGCACGGGCCTGGCGGCAAGCCGCGCATGTCCATTTTCTACGTCGCTCACCTCAGCGACGCCGAGCGCATGTTCTTCGTCACGCTGCTCTTGCAGCAGATCCTGACCTGGATGCGCAGCCAGCCGGGCACCACCAGCCTGCGTGCCTTGGTCTACTTCGATGAGGTGTTCGGCTACTTCCCACCGGTGGCGGAGCCGCCCTCCAAGCGGCCACTGCTCACCTTGCTCAAGATGGCGCGGGCCTTCGGCCTGGGCATGGTGCTGACCACGCAGAACCCGGTGGACGTGGACTACAAGGGACTGACCAACGCCGGCACCTGGTTCATCGGCAAGCTGCAGACGGAACGGGACAAGATGCGGGTGCTGGAGGGGCTGGAGAGCGCTATCTCCGAGGTGGGGACGCTGCTGGACCGCAGCTATCTGGACAAGCTCATCTCCTCGCTCGGCTCGCGTGTCTTCCTGCTGCACAATGTGCACGAGGAAAAACCCGTCGTCTTCTACACCCGCTGGGCCATGAGCTATCTGCGAGGGCCGCTGACCCGCCGCCAGGTGCGGGAGTTGATGAGAGACGTCAGGGCGCAGGAAGCGCTGCCGGAGCCAGGGATGGAGGCGGCGCCGAGCGCGCCGCGGGCGGCAGGCGTCCGGGCCAGGCCCGCGGCAGAGGCGGCGGACGCGCTGCCGGCTGGACTGAGTGCACACCGGCCGGCGCTGCCGCCGGACGTGGAGCAGGTCTTCTTGCCCACACGCCTCTCGCTGGAGCAGGCGGTGCGGCGCTTGGGAGAGGAACCGGGACAGCGGGTGGACGTGCGGGGGGAGCACCTGGTTTACGAGCCAGCGCTTCTGGGCATGGCCATGGTGCAATTCGGCAGACGTGAGTACGATGTGGACGAGCGGCGTGAGGTGGCATTGCTGTTGGAAGTGCCCGAATCGCGATCCCTGCTGCGCTGGGACGAAGCCGAGGCCCTGGACATCACCTACCGCGACCTGGTCAGTGAGCCTTTCGGCGAGCCGCTTTTTGCCGATGTGCCCGCCGCGGTGACCAGTGCCAAGAAGCTGAAAGGTCTAGCCAATGACTTTTCCGATTACCTCTACCGCCACGAGGCCGTCGTGCTGGGATACAGCCCGGCTCTCGATCTCCATTCCCGCTCCGGCGAATCGCCGCGCGATTTCACCGTGCGCTGCCGCGAGGCGGCGCGGGAGCGACGGGATGCCGAAGTGGACAAACTGTCGCAACAGTACGAGCGCAAGATCGAGCAGTTGCAGGATCGGCTGAGGCGAGAGGAGCGAGAGTTAGGGGAGGACGAGGCCGAGTATTCGGCCCGCAAGCGAGAGGAGCTGGTTTCGGCCGGTGAATCGGTGCTGGGGATGTTCCTGGGCCGTCGCTCGAGTCGAGCCGCCTCCATGGCCTCCCGCAAGCGCCGCATGACTACTCAGGCCAAAGCGGACATCGAGGAGTCGCAGGCGTCCATCGCTGAGCTGAAGGAGGACATCGCCAAATTGCAGGAGGATCTGGCAGAGGAGGCCGAGGCCATCACCCGTCGCTGGGCCGACGCGCTGGAAGAGATGCAAGAAGTGCGGGTCACGCCTCGCCGCACGGACATTGATGTGGAACTCTTCGCTCTGGCCTGGGTTCCGCACTGGGAAGTGACGTACCAAGACGCACGCGGGCGGGAGCGCACCGACGCTGTGCCCGCTTACGTATCAGACTTGTCAGTCTGATATCAAACACCTAATTCTGGGAGGAAAAACGGGATGGTTCACAATAGGTTGACACTTTGACAATCGCATAGGCTTGACAACATCGGCCAATTCGGGGACAATAGCCATGCTCGCAACGACTACACTTTGACAGGAGGTTGAACATGGCAGAGTATCGTGTTCCCGAGTTCATTCTGGAGAAACGCACTGATGTAGCGGTGCAGATGCTGTTACCCTTTCCGGAGCGGAGGTGGGGGCTGGTTTCTGAACTGGCCCGCCAGTACAGTGTTTCACGCACGACCTTGTACAAGATACGAGACCGTGGGTTGGGAGCTCTGGCCGAGGCATTGCTTCCCCGTGATCCAGGCCGGCCAGCACAGACCTCGACCTTGACGGTGAACAAGCCCTTCGTAGATCGGGCCATCGCTGTCCTACCTATGCTAAAAGGCAGCGTGCGCGACATCCGGCTGGGCCTGAGCCTGATCTTTGGCGTGGCGC
>JACNHM010000210.1 GCA_014383605.1 Chloroflexota bacterium | reverse complement strand
TGTTCGGCGAGATGCTTTCCCAGGCTGGTTATGGCTTTCACCGTGACTACGATGCCGGGGAGGTGGCCGCCAACCTCATCGAGTCGGTGCAGAAGTTCCGTTGGGTGACGGAGGATAGCGCCGCCCCTGTAGGGGCAGCCCTTGCGGCTGCCCATCTGGGGCAGGAGTACATGGAGATGGTGCAGGATGGCGTGGTGGCTGCTCAATACATCCGCAGTTGGCAGCTCCAGCCGGAGGATGCCGTGCTGTTAGCCCCGGCCTACACCTTCCTGATGAGCAACCGGCCGGTGGATTACCAGTTCTGGCTCAACGTCGGGGGCCGGGGCTGGGGGGAACGGCTCTATCAGCCCCTCACTCATCCCTACGTGCTCAGTCGCCGCTGGCCGCAAGATGCGGTGTGGAGCGATGCCGATGAGGTCGAGACCAGGCAGGACGCGCTCTACCGTCTCACCCTGGGCCTGCTCCACCGCTGCCGCCGCAAGATCTTCCTGGGACTCGGCGAGTTGGGCGAGCAGGGTTACGAGCAGAAAGGCCCGCTGCTGCAGGCCATCCAGCGCGTACTGCGTCAGCAGGGGTAAAGCTGGTAGATGGGTACATCGGTAAATTGGTAGATTGGTGATCTGCAAGATGACAAGCGACGAATCCCAAATCCCATTCCGCCCCCGTCCCAAGCAACAAGAAGTATTGAGCTACATCGGTGGCAAGATGGGCGTCTCCGCCGTGCCTGGCAGTGGCAAGACCTACACGCTCTCTTGCCTGGCAGCCCAACTGGTCGCCGATGGTCGGTTGGAAGATGACCAGGAGGTGTTGGTGGTGACCCTGGTCAACTCCGCTGTGGATAACTTCGCCAGTCGGGTGGCCGGCTTTGTCCAACAAAGGGGGCTGCTGCCTCACCTCGGCTACCGCGTGCGCACGCTGCATGGTCTGGCCCACGATATCGTCCGCGAACGTCCGGCCCTGGTGGGCCTCGCTGAAGATTTCCAGATCGTGGACGAGCGGGCGGCGGATCAGATTCGGCAAGATGCGGCCTTAGCCTGGCTGCGCAGCAACCCCTACGGTGCCGACGATTTCCTGGCCTTTGATCTGGAAGAGGGGAAACGGGATTGGGTGCGCCGCGATCAGTGGCCGCGCCTGGTGAGCACCATTGCCCTCAGCTTCATCCGGCAGGCCAAGGATACGCAGATCACTCCTGCCGAGCTGCGCACGATGCTGGACAGATTGCCTCAGTCGCTTCCTCTGGCGGAGATGGGTTGGGCCATCTACGCCGACTATCAGCGCTCCCTGATCTATCGTGGCGCTGTGGATTTCGATGACCTCGTCCGCTTGGCGTTGCAGGCCCTGCAGTTGGACCCGGAGTACCTGCAGCGGCTGCGCTATCGCTGGCCCTTCATACTGGAGGACGAGGCGCAAGATAGCAGCCGGCTGCAGGAGGAAATCCTGAGGCTGCTGGTCGGACCCGACGGCAACTGGGTGCGCGTCGGCGACCCCAACCAGGCCATCTACGAGACCTTCACCACAGCCAGCCCCCAGTTCCTGCGTAACTTCCTGAAAGAACCGGACGTCGCGGGGCGTGAGTTGCCCAATTCGGGCCGTTCGACCCAGAGCATCATCAACCTGGCCAACTATCTGATTGAGTGGACGCAGCGGGATCATCCCGTGGAAGCGGTGCGAGATGCTCTCTCGCCGCCGCACATCGTGCCCACGCCGTCTGGCGATCCACAACCCAATCCGCCCGATGATCCCGGCAAGGTGCGCTTGGTGGGCCAGAAGCTCAGCGCAGAGAGAGAACTCAAGATTGTGGCCGATTCCCTGGCCCGCTGGCTGCCGGAACATCAGGATGAGACCGTGGCTGTGCTGGTGCCGCGCAACCAGCGTGGCTTTGCCCTGGTCAACGAGTTGAAAAAGCGAGATCTGGAGTACGTGGAGCTTCTGCGCAGTACGAGATCAACCCGCGAGACGGCAGGGGCGTTGGGCAACGTCGTCAACTACCTGGCCGATCCCGCCTCTCCGGCCAAGCTGGCGAGGGTCTACGAAGTGTGGCGGCGTCGTGACCGTGACGACGAGGAGGCTAACGTTCTTCTCCAGAAAGTCATCCCAGCGCTGGGCAAGTGCCGGCAGGTCGAGGATTTTCTGTGGCCGCGAGTGCATCAGGACTGGCTGGATGGCCTGAACTTGGTTGATGAATTCCCCGTCCTGCGCGAGCAGTTGGTCACCTTCCGTGGACTGGTCCGCCGCTGGCAGGAAGCGACGCTGCTGCCCATAGACCAGTTGATCCTCACCCTGGCCCAGGATCTGTTCCAGGAGGTGGCTGATCTGGCTTTGGCCCACAAGCTGGCCGTGCTGCTGCGGCGGGTGAGCCAGAGCCACCCCGATTGGCGGCTGCCGGAACTCACCCAGGAGCTGGCGGTGATCGCTCGCAACGAACGTCGTTTCCTGGGCCTCAGTGGCGATGATACTGGCTTTGATCCTGAACGATACAAGGGCAAAGTGGTGGTGGCGACCATCCACAAAGCCAAGGGGTTGGAGTGGGATCGGGTCTATCTGATGTCGGTCAATAACTACAACTTCCCTTCGGCCCTGCCGCACGACGATTTCATCTCGGAGAGGTGGTTTGTGCGCGACCGGTTGAACCTGGAGGCCGAGATACTGGCTCAACTGGAAGCCCTGCGCTCCGAAGACCCGCCTGCTGCAGCGCGGGCAGGCCGCATGGCCTTATACGAGGAGGGTGAAGCGACCCGAGAGGCGCGGTTAGACTATGCCGCTGAACGGTTGCGGTTGCTATACGTGGGCATCACCCGCGCCAAGAAGGAACTGAGCATCACCTGGAATACTGGCCGACGACTCAACGAGCCTCAGCAGCAGGCGGTGCCGTTTATCGCCTTGCAGACCTTTTGGGAAGAAGCAAGCTCATGACCCTACCCCCCGACTTCCAATTCAGCCAGGCTAGCCTCCAGGACTACGTGGATTGCCGGCGACGCTTCCAACTGCGTTATCTGCTGCGCCTGGCCTGGCCTGCGGTGGAGGCGGAGCCAGCCCTGGAAAACGAGCGCTACCTCCAGCAGGGAGCCGCCTTTCATCGCCTGGTTCACCAACACACGCTGGGCATTCCACCAGACCGCTTGTCAAGAGCGGTGACCGACGACGACCTCCGTCGCTGGTGGCGCAACTATCTGGAAAGCGGGCCGGCTGATCTGCCGTCGCTGCGCTATCCCGAAATCGTCCTGTCCGGACCGCTGAGCGGCCATCGTCTGGTGGCCAAATATGATCTCGTTGCTGTAGACGCTGGTCAGCGGGCCGTCATCGTGGATTGGAAGAGCTCCCGCAGACGATCCCGTCGCCAGTGGCTGGCCGAGCGACTACAGACCAGGGTCTACCCCTACCTGCTGGTGCAGGCTGGTTCTCACCTGAACGGGGGCCGGCCGCTGCAGCCGGAGCAGGTGGAGATGGTCTACTGGTTCGCCAATTTCCCCGCGCCCCCCGAACGGTTTGCCTATGATACAGCCCAGCTCAAAGCGGATGGCATCTACCTGGCCTCGCTCATCGAGGAGATCAAGGGACTGGGCGACGAGGATTTCCCGCTCACCAGCCAGGAGCGTCGCTGCCGCTATTGCCCCTATCGTTCCCTGTGCCGGCGCGGGGTCAAGGCAGGCCTTCTCGACGAGGCGGAGGACGAGCAGGAGATGGATGACGCTTTTGACATTTCACTGGACTTCGAGCAGATTGCGGAGATCGAGTACGGGTAGACTGGTAAATTGGTGGATTGGGAAACTGGGAAGCGTTGGCCCCATTTGCCGAGTTTACGAATACCGGGGTTACGAATTACGAACCTACCAGAGGACAGACGCAGTGAAAGAATGGCTCGAGCCATCCGACATCGCAGTACCCAACGAACTCCAATCCACCATCGGCGGACATCCCCTGGTGGCGCGGACTTTGGCCCGGCGGGGGTTCACTCAGATCAAGGCGGCCAGGGCTTTCCTCGATCCCGATTGCTATCGGCCCGCGCCGCCTTCTGATCTCCCGAACATGATCGAGGCGGCGGAGCGACTGGAGAAGGCCATCCGGCGGGGAGAGACGATCTGCGTCTGGGGCGATTTCGACGTGGATGGGCAGACGTCAACGACGATTCTGGTTTCCACGCTGAGGGAGTTGGCAGCCTGGCAGGGTTCGTCGCCAGAGCCGACCATTCGCTATCACGTCCCGCATCGCCGCAAGGAGGGCCACGGCGTCAATCTCCCTGTGCTGAAACGGCTCATCGCGGAGGGGGTTGATCTCGTCCTGACCTGCGATACCGGCGTCACTGCCCACGAGGCCGTTGCCTACGCCCAGGCGCAGGGCGTGGATGTGATCATCACCGATCACCACGATCTGCCCCCCACCTTACCCGCAGCCCAGGCGGTGGTGAACCCCAAGATGCTTCCGGGCACACATCCTCTGCGCGAATTGCCAGGAGTGGGATGCGCTTACAAGCTGGCGGAAACGCTGTACGAGCGAGCGGGACGGCCGGAGGGAGCGGCCCAGTATCTCGACCTGCTGGCCCTGGGGATCGTGGCCGACGTGGCGGTGCAGACCGGAGATGTCCGTTACCTGCTGCAGCGAGGACTTGAGGCTCTGCGTCATACCAAGCGGCTGGGGTTGCAGGTGATCATGGAGATGGCCGAACTCAATCCCCACTGGCTGACAGAGGAGCACATCGGCTTCGTCCTGGCGCCTCGCCTCAATGCCCTGGGTCGCTTGGCCGATGCCCACGTCGCCGTGGAGTTCCTGACCACCGACGACCTGACCCGCGCGCGCATCCTGGCCACCGAACTGGAGGGGCTGAACGCCAGGCGCAAGCTGCTGTGTGATCAGGTCACTCAGGCGGCACGGGAGCAGGTTGAGCGTGATCCTTCGTTGCTGGAATATGGCGCGTTAGTGCTGAGCCATGCATCTTGGCCGCCCGGGATTGTCGGCATCGTGGCCAGCCGGTTGGTCGAGCGATACGGCAAGCCAACCATTCTCATCGCCACCCCGCCTGGCGAGTTGGGGCGGGGATCGGCCCGTTCCATCAAGGGTTGCAACATCAGCGCGGCCATCGCCGCCCAGCAAGAGATGCTGGAGGGTTTCGGCGGCCACCCCATGGCTGCCGGGCTATCCATTGACCCCGAGCGCATCCCCGAATTCCGGCGTGCTCTGTCGCGCACCGTGTCGGAGATGCTGCCGGTAGGCGAAGGGCTCCGACCGGGTCTGCAGATAGATGGCTATCTGCCGCTGGCCGATCTATCCCTCGAGCTGGTGGAGCAACTGGAAAGGTTGGCGCCCTTCGGGCAGGGCAACCCGCCGCTCACGCTGGCCAGCAAGGGGCTCTTGCTGAAAAGACACTCTCCTGTGGGCCGCAACGATGAGCATTTGCAGTTAGTTGTGGAAGACGATGAGGGCGTGGCACAGAAGGTGATCTGGTGGCGGGGTGTTGGCCAGCCGCTGCCGCAAGTGCGGTTCGATCTGGCCTACGTCGCGCGGGCCAGCGACTATCGCGGCCAGCGGGACGTGCAGGTGGAGTGGGTGGACGCCCGCCTGATCGAAGAGGTTGCTGTTGCGCTTCAACCCCAGCGACCAGCCATCGAAGTTGTGGATCACAGGCAGGTGCTCAATCCACGGAGAGTGCTGGAGCGCTTGCGAGCGCAAGGGGATGTGCAGGTATGGAGCGAGGCGGGGGCCAAGGCGGAGACCGCTGGCCTGGGACGGTACGAACTGTCGCCCGCCAAAGCTCTGGTCATCTGGACTACACCTCCTGGCCCCACCGAGCTGCAAACCGTGCTGGACAGGGTTTCGCCGGAAGTGGTTTATCTCTTTGGGATAGACCCTGGCTTGGATCAACCCGCGAAGTTCCTGAAACGCTTGGCTGGCCTGATCAAGCATGTGCTGAATTCCAGTGGGGGGCGGGCCAGCATCTCGATCTTGGCACAGGCCACCGCTCAGCGGGAATCAACCGTGCGGGTGGGTATCGGTTGGCTCGTGGCCCGAGGGCATCTTGTGAAACTCGCCGAAGAGGAAGATGAAAACAGTGATGAGATTCATCTGGCAACGGGCCGCGAATCGGTCAGTGCTGATCTGCCTCAGATAGCTGCTAAATTGAAGGCTCTGCTGGAAGAAACAGCAGCCTATCGTTCACATTTTGTCCACGCCGATAGGGAGTCATGGCGATCATTGTCGTGGTCCTAGGGATCATCTCTTTGCAAACGGACCCCGCTCCACCCCGAAGGTTTATTGGCAATGGCGCAAAAGTTGCTATCGGGTGCAGATGAGCACTGCCGGTCGAGTAGCGCCTCGGGTGCGTATGGAGATCAAGGCGCGGCTTCGCGGCGCAGAATCCGTGGCCAGAGCCGCTGGCGGGTCTCGATACGGCCTTGCGCTGCGCTCCAGTCCTACTCGACCGACGCTCGCCCCGTAGGCGCATAGCAAGTTTTGCGGTACTGCGTTTATTGGAATTGCTGGCGGGAGATAATCTACCCCCAATGCGCTGATGCTGGGAGAACGATGGAGAGGTTTTTCGGAGACAGAACAGATTGCAAGAGCGCTGCTTGATAGAGGAGAGGAGGGAATTGGCCGTATGACGACCATGAAATACCGGCGGCTGGGCAAGACGGGACTGCGCGTCTCGGTGGTGGGCGTGGGCACCTGGCAGTTCGGCGGGGAGTGGGGCCAGCAGTTCACTCAGCCGGAAGTGGACCGTATCCTGGGCCGCGCCAAGGAACTGGGCATCAACCTGATTGACACCGCCGAATGCTACGGCGATCACCTCTCGGAGTCGCTGGTGGAGCAGGCCATACGACACGAGCGGGACGACTGGATCGTGGCCACCAAGTTCGGCCACCGCTTCAAAGGACACCTGGATCGGGATGATCTGTTTGCGCCGGACGAGGTGCGCCAACAGCTCGAGGACTCCCTGCGGGCCCTGCAGACGGACGTCATTGACCTGTACCAGTTCCACTCCGGCCGCGACGAGGCCTTCGACAACGACGATCTGTGGACGATGCTGCACAAGCAGGTGGAGGCGGGCAAGGTGCGCTTCCTGGGCCTCTCCATCAGCTCCGGCATTGACCCCCTGCATCAGGCGAGCAGAGCCTCCGAGGTAGGCGCCAGCGTGCTGCAGGTGGTCTACAACCGCCTGGATCGCCGGCCGGAGGAGAGCATCTTCCCACACAGCATGGCGCAGGACCTGGGCGTGCTGGCGCGCGTGCCTTTGGCCAGCGGCTTGCTCAGCGGCAAGTACCAGCCCGGCACGCGCTTCACCGCCCCCAATGACGTGCGCGCCTCTCGGGATCAGGAACGCGTGCAGGAACAACTGCGCCAGGTGCAGGAGATTCGGCAGAACGAAGTGCCCGCCGGCGTGGACATGGCGCCGTGGGCGCTGGCCTGGTGCCTGCACCGCCCGGCGGTCACCAGTGTGATCCCCGGCTGCAAGTCGGTGGAGCAGGTGGAGTCCAACGCCAGGGCAGCCGGCCTCGCCCTGGTGCGTGACGATCACCCGCAGGCAATCAGAACATGACCCACTCATGAAGAACTGGCAGAAGTGGTTGATGGCCATACCTTTCATCGCTGCTTTCAGCATGGGGATGCCGGCGCTGGCCGCTGGAGAGCTGTGGTGGTTCACGGGCGATTGGGCCAACACGCTGTTCGTCCTGTTGATCGCCGGGATGTGGCTGGCGGCGGCGTCCTTCGTCCAGCCGGAGCGCCGGAGAAGACGCCGTGGCCTCACGCGGGTGCTGATCAGCGTAGGTTTCGTGCTGCTTATCCCTGTCGCTGTGTACGAGCGCACCCATGGCCCGGCCGCCGTGCGGTCAGCAGCCTGGAGCGCGCTGGGACTGGCCCTTTGCACTATGGCCATTCCTTTGGGTTTTGCGACCGTGCGGACATTAGGCCGTTTCTACGTGCCTGACCCTGACGTCTTGCCCGGCCAAGAATTGGCCACCGACGGTGTGTACCGCACCGTCAGGCACCCGATGTACAGCGCAGCCTTGCTGTGGGTGCTGGGCTTTCCTCTCGTCATTCGCAGCCTATGGGGTGTAATCGTCAGCCTCTTACTCGTTGCCCCGGCCTTATGGCTGCGCATCCGTGAGGAGGAAGCCATGCTGCTCCGTGAGTTTGGCGATGAATACCGGGAATATCAGGCCCGGACGTGGCGAGTGATACCGTTCGTTTTCTGAGCCAGCAATGATCATCGCGGAACGATGAGTCCAGACCCGCCAAGGGTTGGTACAACGAGCTTGACCTTCCGGCGTTGCCGGCCATCGGCTTTGCCAACCAGGGCATCAACGAACCGCACTGCCATCGGCAGTTGTGCCAGGTCTACCTCGCCGCCAGGGGCAGCAGCACCATCATCGTGGACGACACGCCGATCACTTTGCACGCCGGCGATGTCATCGTGGTGGAACCCGGCGAAGTGCACACTTTTGTCGAGAACACGCCGGACTACTTCCACTTCGTCCTGCATTGCCCGCCCATCGGAGGCGACAAAGTAGCTGTATGACGGCAATCATGGGCGAAGGCCAGCGAATACGCTATAGTTGATAGAGGTTTGAACCCTTCAGACGGGCACACATCCTGCGCCCTCTGCCTCTTGCATTGCCTACCCGCTGGTGAACGCTGCCGAGTTGGCTCTGAAGCAAGTGCACTAGCGGGCTGGAGCGCAATAAGGGGATAGGGAGAGAACCCCCTATCCCTTTCTTGTTAGGGTTTGTGGTGGGTTGGCATCTTGAGCTGAATGAGCCGACGCTCGCTTGCAGGATTCATCGGATGAGGAGGAAACTTGCTAAATGGAAGGAGATCTTGATCTCACCAGACTTGATCGGATCGTCGAGGAGGTAGGGGAGGAAAAAGGAAGC
>JACNHM010000519.1:5816-8914 GCA_014383605.1 Chloroflexota bacterium | reverse complement strand
TCGGATTTCTTCAGTGCTGTCCCAATCCTCCTGAAGCTGCTGGGCGGTGGCATCTTGGATGGCAACGGCCTGCTGGATTTTCGGTTTTTCGCCAGGAGGGCATTGCTGTTCGTGGTTTGTCTGTGTCTCGATCATGCTCTGTCCCCTTTGACTCATCTTACTTCGAGAGAAGTGTACATCAACGAACATCGTCTGTCAAATTGTTCACAGCACTGAGTGTGTCGGCTAGCGGTCAATCCACCGCGCCGCAGCCTGGGGCAGGCTGGCGAGGGGGCCGCGCCGCACCGTGCATTCGGGCAGCGAATCGAGGAACATCTGGCCGTACCCCTTGCTCTGCAACCGCCGGTCGAGCACCACCACCACGCCACGGTCGCTCTTGGAACGGATCAGCCGCCCGAACCCCTGCCGGAAGCGCAGAATCGTCTCCGGCACCGAGTACTGGTAGAAGGGCTGCTCGAAGCTCTCGCTGCGGGCGGCGAAGATGGGGTCTGTGGGCACGGAGAAGGGCAGCCGGGCGATGACCAGGCAGCTCAGCGCCGGCCCCATCACGTCAATGCCCTCCCAGAAGCTGCGCGTGCCCAGCAGCGCCGTCTTGTCCAGCGTGCGGAAACTCTCCAGCAACTGCGCCCGCGAGCCGCCGCTGCCCTGCTCCAGCACGGTGATGCCCTCTTCGGCCAGGGCGGGGGCGATGGCCTGGGCGGTGCGGCGCAACTGGTTGTAGGAGGTGAACAGAGCCAGCGTGCGCCCGCCGGTGGCGGCAATCAATTCGGCCAAGGCTTGTTCCACGGCCCGCTGGTAGCCTGGCGCGTTGGGCTCCGGGATGTCGGTGGGCAGGTAGAGCAGCGTGGAGTTTGCATAGTCAAAGGGGGAGCCGACGGCCAACGTGTCCGCCTCCCAGGCGTGCAGCCGCTCCTGGATGAAGTCGAAATCGCCCGCCGTGCGCAGCGTGGCTGAGGTGAGGATGACCGTCTCCTTGGGCATGAGCAGGTACTTTTCCACCAGCGGGCCGATGTGCAGAGGGGCCGCGTGCAGCGAGAGGTGCCGCCCGCGCTCGGGCGGGGCAATCTCCAGCCAGTAGATGGACGCTGCCGAAGGCTGGCTGACCAGCGCGCCGGTCTGGGCCACCTGCTCGCGCACCTGCAGCGTCGCGTCCGCCAGGTTCTGCACCATCTCTTCGTGATCGGGGATGTCGTAGTCCATCAGCTCGTTGAGGCCGCCGACGAGGTTGTGCAGCCCATCGGCCAGGCGGCGCAGCGTATCGGCACCGTTGTCCCAGGCCATTTCCACGCCGCTCCAGGCGGGCTGGATGCGCAAGCCGGAGGTGACGCGCACCCGTTGGCTGTACGTGCTGCCGCTGCGGGTCAGTTCCTGATCCTCCACAAACTGGTGCAGGGCGTCGAAGAATTCCACCACTCCCGCCTGGGCGCGCTCCACCAGCGCCTGCAGCGGGGTCACGTAAGAGGCCAGTTGGGCACGCGGCTCCGGCGGCAGCGCTTGCTGACAGCGGGCCAGCAGGTCGGGTAACAGGCCACTGGGACGGAAATCGGCCGGCGTGTGCAGACTGTGCAGCAGGCGGGTCATGTGCCGCTCGTCGCTGGCGAAGCTGAGCTGGTGGGTGGTGGCGGCTTCCAGTTGATGGGCCTCGTCCACGATGAGGTGTTTGTACTCCGGCAGCACGCGGTTCTCCACGGCTACGTCAGAGAGCAACAGGGCATGGTTGACGACGATCACGTGGGCGTTTTCGGCGCGGCGGCGGGCCTGGTAGAAGTAGCAGCGGCCGCGGTGGGCGTACCAGCACTGCTCGGGGAAGCAGCTTTCGTTGCTGGCGGCGACTTGCAGCCAGATGGCCCGGTCGCCGGCTGTGGGCAGGAACAGTTCCGTCTGGTCGCCACTGTTGGTGAGCTGCAGCCAGACCAGGATGCGGGCCAGCACCCGCAGCTCGTCCGGCGACAGATCGCGGCGGGAGCGCATGGCCGCCAGCCGCCGCATGCAGATGTAGTTGGTGCGTCCTTTGAGCAAGGCCACGCGCAGGTCGTGAAGAGGTGTGTTCCCGTCATCTTGCAGCGCCAGCACTTGCCGCAGGTCGGGAATGTCCTTGCGGTAGAGCTGATCCTGCAGGTTGATGGTGTTGGTGGAGATGACCACGCGGGCGGAGTTCTGCACGGCGTAGTGGATGGCCGGCAGCAGATAGGCCAGCGACTTGCCGACGCCTGTGCCCGCTTCCACCAGCAGTTGCCCGGCGCCGTTGAAGGCCTGTGTCACGGCGCGCAGCATGTCCACCTGGGGCAGGCGGTGCTCGAAGTGGGGGAAGTGGCGGGCGAAAATGCCCTCCGGCTCCAGCATCCTCGCCAGCCTGTCTTCGTCCAGAGGCCGGGGACTGAGCGCCGGATGCAGTGGCGCCGCCTCTTCTTCCTCGAAGAGCGGGCCGGCAGGGCCGGCGTCCATCTCCGCGGCGGGGCCGCCGCTGGCGCGTGGTGCGACGAAAGCGCGGCGGCTGCGGCTCCGCTCGATCTCCTGGAAGAAGGCCCGTAGCGGCCAGTCGCTGCTGGCCGCCAGCCGGCCGATTTCGCGGATGATCGGCAGCGGCACCTCGGTCTCGGCGTGGCGCACGAGGGCCAGGAAGAGCGCCCGCGTGACCTGGGCGTCGTCCAGGGCGCGGTGCTGCTGGGGAAAGGCGATGTCGAAATGGGCCACTAACTGGTCGAGGCTGTAGCGGCTCTGCGTGGGCAGGAGAATGCTGGCCAACTCGAAGGTGTCCAGGGAGGGGTTGGCGAAGTGTATGCCTCCCTGGCGCAGGAAGCCCAGGTCGAAATCCACGCTGTGGCCGACGATGATCGTGTTCTGGGCGCCGACGAAACGGCGCAGCGGCCTGACCAGATCGGAAAGGGACGGCGCGCCGGCCACCATCTGCGAGGTGATGCCCGTCAGTTGGGTGATGCTGAAGGGCACGGCGCGGCCAGGGTTGACCAGGCTGGACCACTCTTCCAGCACCTGGCCGTCGTCGCCGAAGCGCACGGCGCCGATCTCGATGATGGCGTCCCGCTCGGCGTCAATTCCTGTGGTTTCGGTGTCCAGTGCAACGTAGATTTGGGCCATGG
>JACNHM010000519.1:0-5715 GCA_014383605.1 Chloroflexota bacterium | reverse complement strand
GGCATTATACCTCAAAGGAAACAAGTAGACAAGGAAACAAGTAGACAAGTGGGGCCTCTTGTTGCCTCGTCCACCCGTTGCCTTGTTTCCTTGTGTACTTGTCTACTTGTCTACTCCCGTGGTATACTGCGGCTGAAGATCGAACCGCGGGCTTCGCCGCAGGGTGAAGGTCACAGAACTCACAGGAGCAACGACGATGAACATCAAAGACACGGCCGCGGCCGTGCTGCAAAACATCGGCAAGGTGATCGTAGGCAAAGAAGAGGTGGCCGAGCTGGCGCTGGTGGCGCTGCTCTGCGAAGGGCACGTGCTCATCGAGGACGTGCCGGGCATCGGCAAGACGACGCTGGCCAAGACCATCGCCCGCAGCCTGGGCTGCACGTTCTCCCGCCTCCAGTTCACGCCCGACCTCCTGCCTTCCGACGTCACCGGCATCTCCTACTTCAACCAGAAGCAACAGGAGTTCGAGTTCCGCGCCGGGCCGGTGATGGCCCAGGTCGTGCTGGCCGACGAGATCAACCGCGCCACGCCGCGCACGCAGTCAGCGCTGCTGGAGGCCATGCAGGAGCAACAGGTGACCGTGGACGGCGTGACCCACCCGCTGCCGCGCCCCTTTCTCGTCCTGGCCACGCAGAACCCCATCGAGCTGGAAGGCACCTTCCCCCTGCCGGAAGCGCAGATTGACCGCTTCCTGATGCAGGTGCGTCTGGGCTATCCCGACGAGGCCGAGGAAAACGCCATCCTGCTGCGCTTTGAGCAGGACGATCCGCTGGAGACGCTGCAGCCGGTGGTGTCCAGCGACACGTTGCTGGCGATGCAGCAGGCGGTGCGGCGCATCCGCGTCGAAGAATCGGTGCGCGAGTACCTGGTGAAGGTAGTGCGGGCCACGCGGGAGCATCCGGCCGTGGATCTGGGCGTCAGCCCGCGGGGCACGTTGGCGCTGTACAAGACCTGCCAGGCGCTGGCCGCCTTGCGCGGCCGCGAGTTCGTCATGCCCGACGACGTCAAATACCTGGCCCCCTGGGTATTGACGCACCGCATCCACATCAACCCGCAGACGCGGCTGCGCGGCCGCACGCCGGAAGAAGTGGTGGCCGAGATCGTCAGCGAAGTGCCGGTGCCGGTGGTGGATTAGCGGGAATGTCGCGTAGGGGCGACCCTTGCGGTCGCCCTTGGGCAGGCGCAAGGCCTGCCCCTACGGAGTCCGAACGGGGAAACGAGGGAGATGGCGGAGAGACGGGTCAGATCGGCAGACACGGTGGAAGGGGCAGACGCCGCTCGACTGGAAGAGCGCAGCCGCCAGCGTCTGGCCTCCTTCTTCGGCGGCCGCCGCATGGTCATTGATGCCCAAAAGCAGGAGCAGTTCAGCGATGCCTGGCTGCTGCTGGCCGCCGTTCTCACCCTCTTCGGCGTCGGCTTTCACCGCCAGGGACTGCTGCTCATCGCCCTGTTCCTGCTGACCATCGTTCTCGTCTCCTGGTTCTGGAACCGGCTGGCCCTGTGGGGCGTGAGCTATCGCCGCCACTTCAGCGAGCGCCGCGCCTTCTGCGGCGAGACGGTGGAGGTGGCGCTGGAGGTGGACAATCGCAAGTTCCTGCCGCTGAGCTGGCTGCGGGTGGAGGACACCTTCCCCAGCGATCTGCCGCTGGAAGGCGGCGAGGTGGTGGTCTCGGCGGGCAGCAACCTGGGCCGCCTGAGCACCTTTTTCTCGCTGAAGTGGTACGAGCGGCTGCGGCGGCGCTACAAGCTGCACTGCACCCGCCGCGGCTTCTACCCCTTCGGCCCGGTGACGCTGGAATCGGGCGATCTGTTCGGCCTCTTCCGCTCCCAGGATCGGCAGGAGGAGCAGGAGTGGCTCATCGTCTATCCCAAGGTCGTCCCCCTGGCCGAGCTGGGCCTGCCGGCCAAAGACCCCTTCGGCGAGATCAAGGCCCAGAAGCGCATCTTCGAGGATCCCAACCGCACGGTCGGTGTGCGGGACTATCAGCCGGAGGATGGCCTCCGCCGCATTCACTGGAAGGCCACGGCCCGCTACCAGCGTTTGCAGGCCAGGGAGTACGAGCCGGCCACTTCCATCAAGCTCGTCGTCTTCCTCAACGTGGCCACGCTGGCCAAACACTGGATGGGCGTGATCCCCGATCTGCTGGAGAAGGCGGTGAGCGTGACGGCTTCCATTGCCAGCTACGGCATCGCTCAGCGCTGGCCCGTGGGCGTGCTGGCCAACGGCGCGCTGCCCCGTTCCGACCAGCCCATCAAAGTGCTGCCCGGCCGCAGCCCGGCGCAGCTCGTGCGCATCCTGGAAGCGCTGGCGGCGGTGACGCCCTTCGCGACCTCTTCCATCGAGGATTTGCTGACCGCGGAAAGCCCGCGCCTGCCCTGGGGGGCGACGCTGGTGGTGGTCACGGCGGTGGTCACCGAGGAACTGGAGGCCACGCTGCTGCGGCTGAAAGAGGTGGGGCGGCGGTTGGTGCTCATCTCCCTGGGGCTGGAGCCACCGGACGAGCAGCGGCTGCCAGGCATCACCGTCTACCACCTGCCGCCGGAGGCGGCGGAGTTGGACGTGCTGCCCGCCCTGACCTTCCACCCGCCCACGCCCGTCGAGGCCTGGGCTGTTCGCACACGCCCCACGGATCATGCATCATGATGATCACATCGGCCCGTAAGGCCGTCGCCAGGGCCGTCGCCCTGAACTGGCAACTGGAAACACTCCTGCTCGCCCTGGCGGGCATGGAGATCTGCTGGTTCACGCCGCTGTTCCTGTCTTTCACCAGGAGTGCCTGGGCCTATCCCCCGTTCCTGGTGGCGCTGATGCTGTGGTTGCTGGTGTGGGGCATGATGCGCTTGGCTCGCCTCCTGGCCGAGCGGCAGATTGATTTCCCGCTCTATGAGATCATCGTCGTCGGTGTGGTGATCCTCAGCTCGCTGCTGGTGATCCGGCTCTACGTCTACTGGGGTGTGGGATGGCGAGACTGGTCGTGGCTGCCGGCCACGGGCCGCTCGCTCACCAACATCATTCAAGGCCTTCAGGACGAGGTGATCGTGCTGGGCACGATGCTTTTCCTCTGGTGGCGGGCCATCAGCCTCAGCCAGCAGGATCACACCTTCCAGAGCGTGGGCTACGAGTTCCGCCGCAACGTGCTGCTGCTCATCGTCTCCACGCTGCTCCTTTCTTACGTGGTGCGTGTGGAGATCAACGTCTTCATCGCCCCCTTTTTCTTCTTCTGCCTGCTGGCTGTGGCGCTGGCGCGGGTCAAGGACAAGAGCCAGGTCTCCGGCGGCATCGAGCGCCCCTTTGGCCCCCGCTGGCTGCTGATCCTGATCGCCGCCGGCCTGCTGGTGCTGGGCCTGGGCTGGCTGCTAAGCCACGCCTACTCGGTGGAAGGCTGGCGCAACCTGCTGGCCTGGATGGATCCCCTCTTCGTCTGGATGGGCCGGGTGATGGGCTGGCTGGTGGTGAAGTTCCTGCAACTCCTGGGTCCGGTCCTGGAGTGGCTCGTCCGGCTGGTGCGGCGGTGGATGGGCCCCCAGGGTTGGGAGCAGCCCGCCGCTGGCCCCCTCGATGAGCTCGTGCAGCAGATGCAGGAAGGCGCAGGGTATGGCGGGCCGCCGGCCTGGGTGACGTTCCTGCTGCGTTACCTCTGCCCGGGGCTGATCGTGCTGGGCGCGCTGTTGTTCATCCTCCTCTGGCTGGAGCGGCGGCGGCGCTGGCACCGTCGGGTGATCGAAGACGAGAGCGAGCCTCTGTGGGCCGACGCCGGGGCGGAGTTGCAGCCGGGCGGCTTGCTGCAGCGAGCGTGGGAGCGGCTGCGGGATCTGGCGGGGCAGGTGGGGCGGTTCGGCCTGGGGCGGCAACTCTACGCCGCCATCTCCGTGCGCTACATCTACGCCAACGTCATCCGCCTGGCCGAGCGGCGCGGCTTTCCTCGCCCGCCGGCGCGCACGCCGCACGAGTTCCTGCCCACGTTGGCGCGGGCCTTTCCGGGGCACGAAGCCGACCTGTCCCGCCTGACCGAGGCCTACGTCAAGGTGCACTACGGCGAGCTGCCCACCGATTGGGCGGAACTGGAGGAGCTGCGCGCCTGCTGGGAGCGGCTGCGTCAATCTCCGCGCCACAGCGATCAGCACCAATCAACGGAGGACGAACACTAGCGTGACCAAATACATCTTCATCACCGGCGGCGTGGTCAGTTCCGTGGGCAAAGGGGTGACCGCTGCCTCCATCGGACGTATTCTCAAGAGCCGCGGCGTCTCCGTGACCATCCAGAAGCTCGATCCCTACATCAACGTGGATCCGGGGACGATGAGCCCCTACCAGCACGGCGAGGTGTTCGTCACCGCCGACGGGGCGGAGACCGACCTCGACCTGGGCCACTACGAGCGCTTCATTGACGAGCCGCTGACCCAGGCCAGCAACGTCACCACCGGCCAGATCTACGCCGAGGTCATCGCCAAGGAGCGGCGCGGCGACTACCTGGGCGGCACCATCCAGGTCATCCCCCACATCACCAACGAGATCAAGCGGCGTATCGGCCTGGTGGCGCGACAGAGCGGGGCGCAGGTGATCATTGTCGAGGTCGGCGGCACGGTGGGCGACATCGAGGGGCTGCCCTTCCTGGAGGCCATCCGCCAGATGCGCAAGGACGTCGGCCTTGCCAATACGCTTTACATCCACCTGACCCTGCTGCCGTACATCTCCTCCACCGGCGAATTGAAGACCAAGCCCACGCAGCACAGCGTGCGCGAGCTGCGGGGCATCGGCATTCATCCCGACGTCATCATCTGCCGCGCCGACTATCCCGTGGACGAAGCGCTCAAGGACAAGATCTCCCTCTTCTGCGACGTGGAGAAGCGGGCCGTCGTGCCGCTGGTCACCACCCCCATCATCTACGAGGTGCCGCTGGTGCTGGAGGAGGCCCACCTGGGCGATCTCCTGGTGGAGCGGCTGGGCCTGGAGGCCAGCGAGACGGACTTGAGCGAATGGCGGGCACTGGTCGCCGAGATCAAGCGGCCCAAGGAGAGCTTGCCCATCGGCCTGGTGGGCAAGTACGTGGAGCTGCGGGACGCCTACATCAGCGTGCGCGAGGCTCTGTACCACGCCGGCATCGTGCTCGACCGCCAGGTGGACATCGAATGGATCAACTCGGAGGATCTGGAGAAGGGACGGGGTCTGGAGCGGCTGGAGCAGGTGGCGGGCATCGTCGTGCCCGGCGGCTTCGGCTACCGGGGCATCGAGGGCAAGATCGTCGCCGCCCGCACCGCCCGCGAGCACAACATCCCCTACCTGGGCCTCTGCCTGGGGTTGCAGGTGATGGTCATCGAGCTGGCCCGCCACGCCGTGGGCAGCGACGAGCCCAACTCCACCGAATTCGACATCGCCACCGCCTATCCGGTCATTGACCTGATGCCCGACCAGCGGGACATCAGCGACATGGGCGGAACGATGCGCCTGGGCATCTATCCCTGCGTGCTGGAGCCGGGCACACGGGCAGCGGCGGCCTACGGCGTGGAGCAGGTGGAGGGGCGCCACCGCCACCGCTTCGAGGTCAACAACGCTTACCGTGAACTGTTGGCCGACGCCGGGATGGTCTTCTCCGGCCTCTCGCCCGATGGGCGGCTGGTGGAGATCGCCGAGTTGGCCGGTCACCCCTGGATGCTGGGCACGCAGTTCCATCCGGAATTCCAGTCCCGGCCCAACCGGCCGCATCCGCTCTTTCG
>JACNHM010000380.1 GCA_014383605.1 Chloroflexota bacterium | reverse complement strand
TAACAGTCGAGGGCCCTAGCCATTTAGGTAAGCTAACCGAGGCTGTTCAGAAGTATATATAGCTCTCTATTTACGTCATCAAAATGCAAACTATTGGGTGTTACTCGCGGTGTATTATGAATACTGACACAAAAGGCTGGCTTCAGAGAGTTAAACGGGGCTAACAATGGCGTGCAGCCGACCGCTTCGCGCGCCACCTAGCACTCAAAACCAAGGTTCGGTGGCGCTTCGCGGCGGACTTCGTCCGCTTGCTAGCCTTCGGCTCGCTGACGCTCGCCTCCGGCTAACAAGCGGATGGAGCCGACGCGAGCGTCGGCGCTGACGCGCCTCCGCTGCGCGCGGCTCATCCGCCGCGCCGTTGGGTGGCTAGATCAAAATGATCTGGAGGAAGCTATGATTGACAATTCATCTTTCTACAGATCTCAAGAAGAGTATTACCAGGAGTTTGGGAAACCGCAGGCGCAATGCTAGATTTTAAGGAGGATGAACATGTCCGAGATAACCCTCCAAAGCCTGAGCGACATGGCTGAAACGCTACTCATTCCGCTCTACATTCGAGCCATTGAATCACAGCGCCCCGATGCCCTGCTCAAAGACGAGAAGGCCGTGGCGTTGGTCCAGCAGATGGACTATGATTTCTCGCGGATCCTGGCCAAGATCGATGAGGAAGTTCGGGTAGCTGTTGTCCTTCGTAATCGAGAGTTCGACCGCTATGCACGGGATTTTCTGGCACGCTACCCGGAGGCGGTCGTGGTCCATATTGGCTGCGGTTTCGATGCGCGCTTTGAGCGCGTGGATAATGGCCAGGTGGAGTGGTATGACCTCGATTTACCGGAAGTCATTGAGCTGCGCCGGAAGTTCATCGGCGGTGAAGGAGCGCGCCATCATTTCCTGGCTTGTTCGGTGCTCGACAGGGCGTGGCTAAACGCGGTGAGTGTCCATCGCCGGCGCCCTTTTCTCTTTCTGGCCGAGGGTGTTTTGATGTACTTTGAAGAAGCACAGCTCAAGTCGTTGGTGCTGACGTTGAAGGAACATTTCCCAGGCGCGGAATTGGTCTTCGATGCATTTTCGCCTTTCTTCGTCTGGGCGAACAACCGCAGGGTCGCCCGCTCCAAAATCGGCGCCCGTTGTCACTGGGCTCTGAAACGCGGCAAAGACCTCGAAAGATGGGGCGATGGCATCTGCTTGCTCGATGAGTGGTTCCCCTTCACTCGCCCTGAGCCGCGCCTGGCTCGTGTTCAATGGGTACGGTTTATTCCACTGTTGATCAAAACCACGGGCGTTTTCCACTACCGGCTTGGAAAGATAGCGAGATGAAAAATGCACTACGCCGCCCAACAAGCGGTTGCAGGTGACCGCCTTCGGCGTGGGTGTGCGTGGCGCGTCTTGCCAGCAATCGCTCTGGTTAGCGGGGCGAGTCTTGCCAGAGTCGGCGACGGCTGAACCGCAGGTCGTTAGGCGTGCTCACAGTAGTGAGAGAAGAGGAGAGAAGATGATGACTACCAAAAAGAATGCTCAATCGGACACAAAATTCCTCGACATGCAGGCCTATGTCGGCATCACCAAACACAATGGCGGCTTTGAAGCAACTAACGAGCTCCTCTCGCTATGCCACATTGGGGATGCTCGGGAAGTCCTGAATGTAGGCTGTGGGATTGGCGTCGGATCCGCCTACATCGCCAGGAAGTACGGTTGCCATGTGGTGGGCGTGGATATTTCGGAGAAGATGATTGAATGGTCACGACGACGCGCAAGAGAGGAGCGGGTCGAGGCCAAGGTTGAGTTCCGGACGGCCGACGTGTTGGACTTGCCCTTCGAAGCAGACCGCTTCGACGTTGTCTTTGCCGAATCGGTGCTTATATTCGTAGAAGACCAGGCGCGGGCGATTCGGGAATGCGTGCGGGTGACAAAGCCAGGTGGCTACGTTGGGCTGAACGAGGGCTTGTGGACTAAGCAGCCATCTCCTGAGATGGTTGCGCGGGTTAAGGATGCACTCGGTCCTTTTATCCCGACCATTGAGACCTGGCAGGCGCTTTGGGAGGCATCCGGGTTACAGAAGCGGGTGGTGAGAATCTGCCAGACTGACCCCCGCACGGAAGTCAAGAGCCGAATACAGTGGATCGGTTGGTGGTGGATTCTGAGAGCCTGGGGCCGGGCGCTGCGTCTGTACATCACGAATCCAGCAATCAGGCAGTCCATCAAGGAGATGTTCGATGTGCCATCGGAAGTGTTTCAGTACGCGGGATATGGGCTGTTCGTCGGCGAGAAGTAGGAGCGGAAACGCAGTTATGACCGTGACGTGGGGCTGCATCAGGAGTGGGTGGAGAGGAAACCTATAGAACATCTTACAGGAGGGACAAATGAACACCAATGTTGAGCAACCAAAAGGGGCATCTGAGGTAATCAAGGCGGTTGGCTGGAAAGTTTGGCTCAGGTTCGCTGCATTCATGTTGCTACTGCCAATGGTCTTGTTCATCGCGGCGGGTCGCTTGAATTGGGTGTGGGGTTGGGTCTATGTCGGCATAGCTGTTTCTTTCACGTTTATCAGCCGGATTATCGTGATACGCACACACCCGGATTTGATAGCGGAACGCGCCCGATCCCTCGAGCGGGAGGACGTCAAAGGCTGGGATCGGCCGATTCTCTTTTTCCTGCTCCTGATTGGCCCGCTGGCCATGATGATCGTGGCGGGGTTGGATGAACGCTTCGGGTGGTCGCCACAGATTCCCCTCGCGTTCCAGCTTGCTCCACTGGCCATCATGGTGCCGGGCTACGTTGTCGGTACCTGGGCCATGGCGGTGAACAGATATTTCTCAGCCGTGGTGCGCATCCAGAAAGACCGGGGTCAAACCGTCGTCGCCGACGGGCCCTATCGGTTCGTGCGCCATCCGGCCTACGCCACTGGAATTGTCTCCTGCCTTTTGACGCCGTTTCTGCTTGGCTCGCTGTGGGCGCTCATCCCATGCAGTCTGGTGGCGGTGGTCACAGTCATCCGCACCGCGTTGGAAGATAAAACATTGCTAGAGGAACTCGACGGTTACAAAGAGTACGCGCAGAAGGTACGCTATCGTCTCGTGCCGGGCATCTGGTAGGGGTAGGAATCATGAACGCAAATGTCACACATGATGAGCAACGACTGGAACCGGATGTGAAAGCCGGTATCGTGAAACGGGTGGTGCAGGTGTTCATCCTAATTGTGGTCCAGGCAGCAATCCTGTTTCTCTTGTCGTGGCGGCTCGACTGGGTGTGGGCGTGGGTCTATATCGGTTTTTACTTGATGGCTGTTCTTATCAACGCCGCCATCATGATGCGCTACAGCCCGGAGACCATCGCAGAACGCGCTGAAGCCCGAGGGATGAAAGACTGGGACAAAATCGTCGGCGGTCTGTTCGGCGTGATGTACTTTGTGTTTATTCCGCTCATCGCTGGGCTGGATATTCGCTTCGGGTGGACTGGGCAGATCTTGTTTGGCCTCCATATCACCGGTGCTGTAGCCTTCGCACTGGGGTTCGCGCTCTTCAGTTGGGCGATGGTATCGAACGCCTACTTCTCAACGGTTGTCCGCATCCAGGAGGACCGCGGGCACACCGTCTGCACCACCGGGCCATACCAGTTCGTGCGCCATCCGGGTTACGTCGGCGCGATGATTCACTCCCTTACGGTCCCGTTGATACTCGGTTCACTATGGGCACTGATCCCAGGCGGGCTGGCGGCATTGCTGATGATCGTTCGTACGGCATTGGAGGACACGACGCTCCAAGAGGAACTCGATGGCTACAAAGATTATGCCCAGCGGGTGCGATACCGCTTGCTGCCTGGCGTATGGTAATCGAGATGGCCGATTCTCTAATCTCCAATCTCCAATCTCTAATCACTGGGAGGTACACGATGTCGCGAAAACTGATAGGGCGAATGTTGGCAATCGTTTTGATAATCAGCCTGGTGGCGACGGGATGCGCAGAGCAGAAAGCTGTTTCGGCACCGGAGGAGAACCCAGCCTTGCCGGCGGTTTTTGGCAACGTGGTGACGGCATCGGGAAAGGTGGTGCCAGAGCGGTGGGCGACGTTGAGCTTCGAGACCGGCGGGCGAGTGGAGTGGCTCGTGGCTGAGGGGAGCGAGGTGGACGCCGGGGAGGTGCTGGCTCGCCTGGACGCGACCGATCTGGAGCACGCCGTGGCCCAGGCCCGCGCCGCGCTGGCGACCGCCCAGGCACAACTGGCGGTAGCCAAGGCAGGGGCGACGCCGGAGGAGATCGCCGCTGCTGAGGGAGCTGTGGCCGCAGCACAGGGGGGCGTGGCGGTGGCCGAGGCAGCATTGGCCCAGGCAGAGATCAGTCCCGAGATTGCCAACGCTAACCTGAAACAGGCCGAACACACGGTGGACGCAACGGAGGCGGCGCTGGCCCAGGCCCAGGGTATGTTGGATGCGGCGAAGGCGAATCTGACCAGGGCGCAAGCAGAACTGGCGCGCCTGCAAGCCGGCGCCCGGCCGGAGGAAATCGCTGCTGCTGAGGCGGCCCTTCGTCAGGCACAGGCAGGGCTGGAAGGCGCGAAGCAGGCTTACGACGTCATTGCCTGGCAGCCGGGAGCCGAATCCACACCGGTTGGAATCGCCTATCGGCAGGCGCTGGCGACGGTGGAGCAGGCCCAGGCGCAGGTGGATCTGCTGAAGGCGGGGGCGACTGAGGAAGAAATCGCCGCCGCCAAGGCCGGCGTGAGCGCAGCCCAGGCCCAGGTGACCATCGCCGAGGCGGGCGTGGACGCAGCGGAGGCGGCGCTGACCCAGACGCAGGACGCCGTCGTCGGGGCGCAGGGCCAGGAGAAGCTGGCCAGGGTGGGGGTGGCCGCAGCCCAGGCCCAGGTGGAGGTCGCTGAGGGGCAACTGGCCCAGGCGGAGGCGCAGCGGGATCGGCTGAAGGCCGGGGCCACGGCGGAGGAGATCGCCATACTGGAAGCGCAGGTGGCCCAGGCGGAAGCGGCGCTAGCTCAGGCAGAGTCGGCGCTGGCGAAGACCACGCTGGTTGCGCCCTTTGAAGGAACAGTGGGCCTGGTCTACTTGCAAGAGGGTGAAGTGACCGCCCCCGGCACGCCGGTGCTGGTTTTGGGCGACTTGAGCACCCTGCGCGTCGAGACCACCGATCTGGACGAGATGGACGTGGCGCGGGTGGCAGTCGGCCAGCAAGCCACGGTCACTTTTGACGCCCTCCCGGAGCGGGTCTTCGCCGGTCACGTCATCCGGGTCTCCCCCATGGCCGAGCCCGGCGCTGGAGGGGTCCACTACACGGTAGTCATCGTCCTGGACGAGACCGATCCGGCCATCCGATGGGGCATGACCGCGTTTGTGGATATTGAGGTGGGAGAATGAAACGTGATGCGTGAAACGTGAGAAAATCATCCGTTTCACGTATCACTTTTACGAGGCGAATTTTATGATCCTTAAGAGTCTCCTGCGTCGCAAAACTCGCACGTTTCTCACCATGGCCGGCGTCGCCATCGGCGTGGCGGCTATTGTTGCGCTGGGGGCGCTGGCCGAAGGACTCGTAGCTGGTTATGGTGCCATCTCCGGCGGCAGTGGAGCTGATCTGCTGGTGGCCCAGGCCGACTCGGTGGACATCGCCTTCAGTGCCGTGGACGAGGAGGTGGGGCTGGCCCTGGCAAACCTGCCTGGAGTCGAAGAGGTGACTGGCATGGTCTACACCTTTGCCGCTACAGAGGGTATGCCCTACTTCATCGCCTTTGGCTACGAGCCCGATGGGTTCGCCATTCAGCACTTCAAGATTGTGGAAGGCGAAGGGCTTACGGAGCGAGCGGCGAAGCACGGGGGGCGACCCCTCATCCTGGGATGGGCAGCAGCGGACGATCTGGGCAAAAAGGTCGGCGACACGCTGCGACTCTACGAGATCACCTACCGCATCGTGGGCATCTACGAAACGGGAACTCCCTTCGAGGACGGTGCGGGCATCGTCCTGCTCGAGGATGCCCAGGACCTTTCCAAGCATCCCCGGCAGGTAAACGCCTTCTTGATCAAACTGCGGGACGTCCACGACGCGGAATGGGTGCGCCAGCGCATCGAGCAGCGCTTCTCTGACCTCACCGCTACCCTGTCGTCCGACTTCGTCGAGAAGCAGGATTGGCTGGCTATGATTCGGGCCTTCACCCAGGCCGTCTCCCTCCTGGCGGTGCTCATCGGCGGGGTGGGGGTGATGAACACGGTGCTGATGAGCATCTTCGAACGCACCAGGGAATTCGGGACCTTGCGAGCCCTCGGGTGGCGTCCCCGCCGGATCCTGGGCATGGTTCTGGGCGAATCCCTGGCCCTGTGCGGGCTGGGCGGGTTGGTGGGGGCCGGCCTGGGCGTGGCGGCGGTGTGGGCGGTGAAGCAACTGCCCATGGTGAGCAGTGTCTTGCCCAACATTTTCTCCCTCAACCTCTTTGCGCAGAGCATGGGCGTGGCCCTGGCGCTGGGCCTGGTGGGTGGGGCATACCCGGCCTGGCGGGCGTCCCGCTTGATGCCAGCGGAGGCCATGCGGGCCGAGAGCGGGGCGGGAACCCGGTCGGTGCGCCTGCCCTTCGGCGGGGCGGCGCTGCGCAACCTCCTGCGGCAACCAACCCGCACGCTGCTTACCCTGACTGGCATCGGTATTGCCATCATGGCCATGGTCGGCCTGGGAGGACTGTCCGATGGTCTCGTGGACGAGATGACGGCCGTGGCCAGCAAGGAAGGCGTTCATCTGGCGGGTATGGAAGCCGGCGCTTCGATAGACCTGAGCACCATTGACCAGGGGATCGTGAAACGCATTGCTGCCCTCCCCGGCGTGCAGCATGCCGAGGGCTTTCTGACTGGCTACGCGACTGTCGGCAACCTGCCCTTCTTCGTCGTCTTCGGCTACCATCCCCTGGGATACGGGATTGGCGATTTCCGCATTGTGGAAGGAGAGCCCCTGGTTGCCAATCGGCAGGTCATCATCGGCCGGGTGGCCGCAGACAATTTGAGCAAGCAGGTGGGCCAGACGTTGCGGCTGTTTGACACCACTTTCCGCATCGTGGGCATCTACGAGACTGGCGTGCCCTTTGAGGATGGGGGCGGGGTCATCAGCCTGCGTGATGCCCAGACCCTCTTCGGCCAGCCGCACAAGGTCAGTTTCCTGGGCATCCGGTTGGAGGATCCGGACCAGGCCGAGGCGGTGGAGAGCACAATCGAGGCCCGCTTCCCTGAGGTTGCCGTGTCGCAGGCGAGCGAATTCGCCGAGGACGTGACCGATCTCCAATTCATGCGCTCCGGCACCTGGGCCATCGCATTCCTGGCTCTGCTGGTAGGTGGGGCAGGGATGACGAACACGATGGTGATGAGCGTCTTCGAGCGCACGCGAGAGATCGGCGTGTTGCGGGCGCTGGGCTGGCGCAAAGGGCGGGTGCTGATGATGATCCTGCGCGAGTCGCTGACTCTGAGCCTGCTCGGCAGCGTGGTGGGTCTGGTGGCCGGCGTCGCGCTGATTCTACTGTTCAACAAGATCCCCTTTTTCGCCGGTTTTGTGCAGGCCCGCTTCAGTATTGGCCTTTTCGCCCAGGCCCTGGTTACTGCCCTTGTGCTGGGGGGCGTCGGCGGGGCCTACCCGGCCTGGCGAGCATCGCGGCTCAAGCCCATTGAGGCGCTGAGGTATGAATAAGTCCGAAGTCCCAGGTCCGAAGTCCTATGTCAGACGTCGGACTTAGGACTTAGGACATCGGACATTGAGCGTGTCTAAGGAGCGAAACCATGGAAAACGAAACGATTGTCGAAACACGAGAACTCGCGAAGGTCTACGGCGACGGCGCGGAGGTGCGAGCTCTGGACGGGGTGACTCTGCGCATCACGCAGAAGGAATTCGTCTCCGTGATGGGGCCATCGGGCAGCGGCAAGTCTACGTTGTTGCACCTGATCGGCGCGCTGGATCGGCCCACCAGCGGCCAGGTGATCGTCGCCGGGCAGGACTTGGCGAAGGTGAAGAACCTGGATCGCTTTCGCAGCCAGACGGTGGGATTTGTGTTTCAGTTACACAACCTGATACCCACCCTGACGGCGCTGGAGAACGTAGAGATCCCGTTGTACGAGCAGCGCATCAGCGGCAGGGAGCGCCGGGAGAGAGCCAGGGAACTGCTGGAGTTGGTGGGCCTGGGCGAACGCCTGCGACATTTGCCCAGTGCCCTCTCCGGTGGCGAGCGTCAGCGGGTCGCCATCGCGCGGGCGTTGGCCAATAAGCCCGCGCTGGTTCTGGCCGACGAGCCCACGGGCGACTTAGACTCCCAGAGCGGGGCAGAAGTGATCGGTCTGATGCACGAACTCAACCGCGAGTTGGGCACCACGGTCATCGTCGTCACCCATGACCCGGCCGTGGCCCGCCAGACGGAGCGCATCGTGGTGTTGGATTCGGGGCGCATCGTGCGCGAGGATGTTGTTGGCGATCCCTATAGCGAGGACTTGAAGATGCTCAAGAATTCCCCTCTGGGGCGCGCGGTTCTGGAAGGTATAGAGGTGGATCTGACTATCGAGGGGACTGTCCTCTACCGCAATGGCCAGCCGACGGAGGCGGGTCGTTTCCTGAGGGAGATGCTGGAGAGGATATAAGTGTAGAGGCGGCGCCTCGCCGCCATTCTATACCCACAGGAAAGCCCCTGACAGCGCCTTTGCTGTCAGGGGCTTTCCTGTGAAGGACTGCTCCGTAGCCCACCCTTATCATCTTTGCCCAGATGTGATGTTAGGGTGCGTTGTAGCACTTTGCCCTCCGACTGGGCACGGCCAGAGGGCAAGGGTGGCAAACTGAATTGATGTGGCCGGTGTCAGCCCTAATCGAGGCCAGCGAGGATGCCGGGGCAGCGCGGCCTACCTGCGCCAGATCTCCAAAGGGCGCACGTAGAGAGAGCCGATCAGAGCACCGTAACC
>JACNHM010000162.1 GCA_014383605.1 Chloroflexota bacterium | reverse complement strand
GGCCAGGCGGTGCATGTGCTGGGGGCGATTCCTTGGCCCCCAGCATACCACTAGTTGGGATAATCATCAAATAACCTCTCTGACCTCCCCCCTGACACCCTTGACGGTGTGGGCGAGGCGGCCCGCGGCCACGTTGCCGGGACGGGCAAGATGTGCTACAATCATCGCATCTTGGCGGTATTCAAGAGTAAGACAAGGGAGTAGAGCATGGAACAGCGGACATATCGCGGAGACATGGACGTTGACGGATTGGCCAACGCGCTGCTGGCGCGCTTCAACCACGGCGATCTGATGGCCCAGAAAGTGCTGGGACAGGACGGGCACGTCATGGTGCAGATCGCCACCCGCGAGCGGGGCTGGGGTGCGGCGCGCTCGGCGCTCAGCGTGGGCCTCGCCCCCGTCGCCGACGGCGTGCGGGTGACCGTGGGCGAGCAGCGCTGGCTGGACGCCGCGGCCAGCCTGGCCCTCACCGGCCTGGGGGCGCTGATCAACCCCCGCTCTCTGTTGTGGCGCATTGACGACATCGCCCGCGACGTGGGGAAGCTGACGCTGGACGACCAGGTATGGGAGGCCGTCGAGCATTACGGCGATAGCGTCGGCGCCAGGCTGGGGCTGGCCGAGAAACACCTGGTGGTGGCCTGCCCCTACTGCGGCGTGGGCAATCCCGTCGGCGAAGGAAGGTGCTCAGCCTGCGGCGGAAGCCTGGTGGAAGTGCAGCCCATGGCCTGCCCCAAATGCGGATTCGTTCTGCCCAAGGGCTCCCGGTTCTGCAGCCGCTGCGGGACGAAGTTGGCCGATGAATGACAAGCCTTCCCACTGGGGGGCCGTGCTGCAGGCCCTGTTCGTGACCCTCCTGTGGTCTGCGTCCTGGGTGCTGATCAAGATCGGCCTGGAGGGCATCCCGGCGCTGACCTTCGCCGGGCTACGTTACAGCCTGGCTTCTCTGTGTCTGTTGCCCTTCGCCTTGCGTCCCGCTCACCGGCAGCCCCTTCGTCAGCTCTCCGGCCGCGGGTGGATACGCCTGGTCGTCCTCGGCCTGCTCTTCTACACCGTGACCCAAGGGGCGCAATTCGTCGGGCTGGCCTACCTGCCATCGGTCACCGTCAGCCTGCTCCTGAGTTTCACGACGATCGCTGTGGCGCTGCTCGGTATCCCCTTGCTGGCAGAGAAACTGACCGCTCTACAGTGGGGCGGTGTCCTCATCAACATCCTCGGCGTCGGCATCTACTTCTATCCCGTGGCCATCCCGGCCAGCCAGGTTGTGGGGCTGATCGTCGTGGTCGTCGGCGTTTTGACCAATGCGCTCTCCTCGATCCTCGGTCGGCGCGTCAATCGCGACGGTGACCTCTCCCCGCTCGCCGTCACAGCCGTCAGCATGACCATTGGATCCATCGTGCTGCTGGCGTCCGGGATTCTGATCGAGGGCCTGCCCCGCCTCAATCTCACTCACTGGGGCATCATCGCCCTGTTGGCTGTGGTGAACACGGCCTTTGCCTTTACCCTGTGGAACCACACGCTGCGCACGCTCTCGGCGACGGAGTCCAGCATCATCAACAACACCATGCTCATACAGATAGCCATCCTGGCCTGGCTGTTCCTGGGGGAGCGGTTGACGGGCCAGGAGATGGCGGGGATGTGCCTGGCCGCCATCGGAGCGCTGGTCGCCCAACTGCGTCGCCGCTAGAGACGGGCCGCCCTGTCCCCGGGGAGCGAGCTGACCTCGCCCCCCGGCAACCTCGCACCGATCCTTGATCTCAATACTAGCCGAAGGACTTGTCCGAGAATAACTTCCCACTTTCCAGCGGGGCAACGGCTCAGCCAGTGCTCGCAGCGGACCTTAGTCCGCTGCCTTGAGCCTTGAGGTGGTGCCGATAGTTGCAAAATACCGAGCTGGTCAGGCCCATCACGGATTGCCATGGCCGCCGGACTAAGGTCCGGCGGGGAGCGGCCGAGGTGCTCCCGGCAAGAAGACAGGGGGCAAAACTACGAAGTTGTTTTTGGACAACTGCGAAGTGAGGGTATCATGGCCAAGATCAGGCAATTGCATACGCGTCAAAGAGTTCGGAAGGCGTTGCTGTACCTGTCGTTCCTGCTGTTCCCCATCACGCTGTACTATTTCTCACCCTACATCATCGTGAATGGGGCTGTAGAGGGCATCATCAATGCCAGTTTCATCGTCTTCGGATTGATGTTGCTCTCTGCTCTGTTCCTGGGCCGGGCATGGTGTGGCTGGCTGTGTCCGGCGGGCGCTCTGCAGGAGTTCGGCGAGGCCATCAACAGGAAACCAGCCCCAGGCGGCAGGGCCAACTGGATCAAGTGGATCGTCGTCTGGCTTCCGTGGATCGGCGTCATCAGCGCCCTGGCCATCCGGGCCGGCGGCTACAGAGCCGTAGACCCATTCTACATGCTAGACGGCGGCATCACTCTGCTACAGCCCTTCTGGTACATGATCTATTACATCGTCCTTGTGGCCTTCCTGGGCCTGGCCTGGATCTTCGGGCGGCGAGCGGGCTGCCACTACCTCTGCTGGATGGCGCCCTTCATGATCATCGGCCGCAGGATCAGGAACATCTTCCGCTGGCCGGCATTGCGCTTGCAGGCCGAACCCGACGCCTGCACCGATTGCGGCCGCTGCACGCGCGACTGCCCCATGAGCCTGGACGTCAACCAGATGGTGCGGGCCAGGGACATGGAAGACGACGAGTGCATCCTGTGCGGCACCTGTGTGGATACCTGCCCGACGAAGGCAATCCGTTTTTCCTTCAGTGCGGGAAGATAGCTGCTCCCTGCGCTCCGTTCATCGGCGTGGACCCGTGTCCTCTGGAAGGGACGAGGGACTGGCCCTCTCCCACATCTCGGTGATGGCGCGGGCCAGCCGCGCCCCGATCAGGCCGGTGGTGCCAAACGCCAAGGGGAACCACATGGGCATGCCCAGGAAGGTGGGGTTGGCGTAGTGCCAGACGCCGAAGCGCACGAACACAGCCTCGGCCAGCGAGCCCAGCACGCCGATGATCAGGAAGAAGCTCACGTCGAGCCGGTCGTGCCACAGGATCAGCGCGGTCACGCACTCCGCCAGCGCCACGAAGAAGAGCAGCAAGTTGTTCCTCCACAGCAAGGACACGGAGGCCACCAGCACACAGAAGGCCGCCAGGGTCATCACCAGATCGTTCCGCAGTCGTGTTGAATGCTCCATGCTTTGATGCTCCACCCAGTTGATCGCTCTGGTCGCCTTGACCGGCGGCATTTTACCACAAGTGCCATGCAGGGGCAATGGGCGGTTGTTGGGAGTTTCTATGGTCATCTCGCGCCGGCCGGCAAGACCAGAAGACTACGAATTCCTGTGGGGATTGCACTGCCACACCATCCGGCCCTACGTCGAGCAGCTCTGGGGCTGGGATGAGGCCTGGCAGCGGCAGTACTTCCAGGAGCGGTTTTCCCCTGAGAAGCGGGAGATCATCGAAGCAGACGGCACTCCCATCGGCTGCATCGCCGTTGAGCGGCACGAGGATCACGTCTTCCTGGCGCTGATCGAGATCGCACCGCAGGCTCAGAGTCAGGAGCTGGGCACGAAACTGATACGGGAGTTGCTCGTAGAAGCTGATAGACGCTGCCTGCCTGTCAAGCTGCAGGTGCTGCGCACCAACACCCCGGCGCGCCGCCTGTACGAGCGGTTGGGCTTTGTGGTGGTCAGAGAAACGGACGAACGCTGTTTCATGGCACGCCCCCCGGGGGGATGTTCAACGGCGGTCTCCTGACCGCTGCCGTCGCTGCTGCCGATCAGGAGACCAGCAGAGAAGCAAAGAAGCAGATGCTGTGCGAGGAGAAATGTCTGGCGTAGGCAAGAAGCTGCGCGCCTGGCTGGCGCTGTCCCGCCTGCCGTTCCACACCGTGGGCGTGTTGCCCTTCATCCTGGGTGGCGTGCTGGCCTGGCGGCAAGCCGGCGCGTTCCGTTGGGACATCTTCGGTTGGGGCACGCTGGGCGTGGTGCTGGTGATGCTGGCGACCTACTACGCCGGCGAGTACTGGGACGTCGCAGAGGACGCCCTCGCCGCCCGCCTGGGCCCCAGCCGCTTCGCCGGCGGCTCGCAGGTAGTGCAGCGCGGTCTGCTGCCCCGCCGTGCCCCGTTGTGGGGTTCGCTGGTCAGCCTGCTACTGGCCATCGGCGTGGCGCTGATCCTGCAACTGGGCTATCGCACAGGGCCGTGGACACTTCCCTTCGCCATCGTCGGCCTGCTGGGTGGGTTCTTCTATTCGGCGCGGCCGGTGCGCTGGGTGCGCACGGGGCTGGGCGAGCTGTGGATCGCCTTCAACTATGGCTGGCTGCCGGTGGCCGTGGGCTTCTACCTGCAAGTGGGCGAGATCGCGCCGCTGGTGCACTGGCTGGCAGCGCCCATCGGCCTCTCCATCTTCAACGTGATCCTGCTCAACGAGTTTCCCGATTACCCGGCCGACCGGGAGGCGGGGAAGGCCAATCTCACGGTGCGTCTGGGGCAGGAGCGTGCCGCCTGGCTCTACGGCCTGGCCAGCCTGGGGAGTTGGGCGGCGATGCTGCTCTCCCTGGGACAGGGCGTGCCCCGGCGGGCGCTGTGGTTCTACCTGCCCATCCTGGCCCTTTCGCTGATCCTGGTCGTGCAGGTGCTGCGCGGCCGCTGGCGGGATCGGGCCGTCCTGGAAAGACTCTGCGGGGCCAACCTGCTGGTGAACCTGGGCACCACGGCGGCCTACATCCTGGCCTTCATATCGTCGTTCGCGCCGGTCTCCTGACCGGCGCAGCCAACCCCTGGGACTTGGGACATGAACCACTGGTTGCCAGAGTGGGGCGAACGGCCCCAGCGCAAGGTACGGCCTTACTGGTGGCCGCCGACGCTGCTGCTGCGGCAGGTGACCAGCGCGCTGTACGTGGGCGCGCTGGCCCGCTGGCAGGAACTGGGATACTGGACGCGCACCTATGCGTTGAAGTGCCTCCCCGGCGCCGCCGGCTCGCGGGGCATGGGCTGTATCGGCTTCCCGGCCCACCCCGTCTGGGAGATGACCGCCGCCTGCAACCTGCGCTGCATTCACTGTCACGCTTCGGGCGGCAAGCCCGCCGCCGATGAACTGACCACCGCGGAGGCCAAGCGGCTGCTGGATCAACTGGCCGCGGTACCCGAGTTCCGCATGATGGCTTTCACCGGGGGCGAGCCGCTGGTACGCGGCGACCTCTTCGAGATGTTGGCCTATGCCCAGGCCCTGGGCTTCACCAACACCATGGCCACCAACGCCACCCTCATTGACGATGAGGTGGCCCGCCGCTTGCGCCGCTACGGCCTGGTCATCGCCGCCGTCAGCCTGGACGGCTTCGACGCCCAAACCCACGACTACGTGCGCGGGCAGCCCGGCGCCTTTGAAGCCGCCCTGCGGGGGATACGCGCCCTGCGCCGGGCGGGCATCCTGCTGCACATCAACATCACGGCCATGGAATACAACATGGATCAGATCGAGCCGCTGATGGCCCTGGTGGACGAGCTGGGCACAGGCATCCTGCTGATGTACCAACTGGTGCCCGTGGGGCGGGGGCGGGGCATCGGCGAGGCGGCCTTGGACCTGAACGCCAACGAGCGGCTGATCCGCTTCATGGCCGAAGCGCAACGCACCACGCGGGCCATCATGGAGCCGGTGGCCGGGCCGCAGTACTGGCCCTTCCTGCTGCAGCGAGCGGGCATCCGCCGTGGCCCGCTGCTGCGGTTGGCGGAAACGGTCTTTCACGGCTGCTCGGCGGGACGTGGTTTCGTCTACGTCAAGCCCAACGGCGAGGTCTGGCCCTGTCCCTTCATCGAGGTGAGCTGCGGCAACGTGCGGGAGACGCCCTTCTCGACCATCTGGGCCACCTCCCCCGTCTTCCAGGACTTGCGCCAGCGGGAGACACGGCTGCGGGGCCGTTGCGGCGAGTGCGAGTACCGGCGGCTCTGCGGCGGCTGTCGGGGGCGCTCCTGGGCCACCACCGGCGACTACCTGGCCGAAGACCCCTCCTGCTTCATCCACACGTCTGACGGGAACGAGGAACGTGACTGAACTCCCCTCGCGCCTCACCCCCCTGCTGGAACCTCTCTGCCCGCAATTGGAGCAAGTGAAGTGGCTGTTGCATGGACGGTTAGCACAGGTCGAAGAGCCGCTGAACTCCATGCTGCACTGCTTGCTGGATGGCGGCAAGCAGTTGCGGCCGGCGCTGGTGATCCTCATCGGACAGATGTTCGCCGCTCCCCCCGCACCGTTCCACAGCCTGGCGGCGGCGCTGGAGATGCTGCACACGGCCACACTGATCCACGACGATCTGGTGGATGGGGAGGCCTCACGGCGGGGCCGCGAGACGCTGCACACGCGCTGGCCCGTGGCGGCGGCAGTGCTGGCCGGCGACTTTCTCCTGGGCCAGGCCACGTCGCTGATCGCCGGGCTGGAACAGCCCCGCGTCCTCCGAGTTTTCGGCGACATCCTCTGCACCATGTGCGCCGGGGAGATCCGCCAGATGCTCGCCACCCAGGGGAATCATACCCGCCGGGAGGCGTACTACCGCAGCATCGAGGCCAAGACGGCCTCGCTGTTCGCCGCCTTGACGGAAATGGCCGGCCTGCTCGCCGGCGCGGGGGAGGTGCAGATCGCCGCCCTGCGTCGCTTCGGGCGGGAGTTTGGCCTGGCCTTCCAGATCGTGGACGACGTGCTGGACGTCGTGGGCGACGAGGCGCGCTTGGGCAAGCCGGCGGGCAGCGATCTACGTCAAGGCCTGATCACGCTGCCGGTGCTCTGTTACCTGGAGAGGGTGAAGGACAACGGCCCTGTCCGCGCCGTGTTTTCGGGCCAGCGGGACGAGGAGAGCGTGCGGGCGGCGATCGAGGCCCTGCGAGCCTCGGGGGCCATCGAGGACTCGCTGGCGGAAGCACAAGCCCACGTGCGGCGCAGCCAGGAGGCTCTGGCAGCCTTGCCCGACAACGGTTCCCGCCGCACGCTGTGCGCCCTGGCCGACTACGTGGTGGAGCGAAACCGCTGAGGGTTGATGATCAGGCAAGCGCCCGCGCCCGATCACCTGGGCAGTGGGGATCGTTCCGTGCCAGATGGATGTCACAGACGCTGCCATCCAGTCCACAGGGTGCGATCATGGCCTGATCTCCTCCCGCTTGACCCCCACGAACACATCTCGACCGTAGGAATCGCCCACCACCTTGGCCTGGAATCCCACTTCTCCGATCAGGCGCAGCCAATCACCGCGGCCAAACAGGCCGCAGATGTGCCGATCGTGCTCCACCCACACCCGCTCCCCCTCCCGCAGCAGGTAGGCGAAATCCATCACGCAGGTCGTGTCGTTCTCGTCAGGATCGTACACCCACTCCAGATAACGAATGCCCCGCCCCTGGCCATCGTGTCCGCCATGATCCGTCTCCGGTCGAAAGGTCTCCCGCACAAAGTCCGGCACGAACAGGGCGACACCCCCAGCCCGGCAATGAACGTAGGCCGTTTCCATAGCCCGCCTCAGGTCATCCTCTGTGGTCATATACATGATGGCATCGTGGATGAACACGGCGTCGAAGAGCCGCCCCAGCCGCACCGTGCGCATGTCCCCCTGGACGTGCTCACACTCCGGGTTGAGTTGGCGGCTCACAGCCAGCATGCCCGCCGACCGATCCACCAGGGTCATCTGATAGTGCGCCTTCAGATGCGAGGCGTTGTTACCGCCGCCACTGCCCAGTTCCAGGAGGGTTCGCGGCGGCCGCGCACAACTCTCCGTCAAGACCTGGTGGAAGAAGGCGGCCTCCTCGGCGTAGTCGGCCGGCGCGGAGAGGAGATGCCACCACGACGCCAGCTCGGTGTAGAGTTTGGGCGTGTGTTCTTGGAGGACGGATTGCTTATCCTGCAGAGCCATTGTGTCCTCGCTGCTATCACGATTGAAGCTCTTCCAGAAAATGGCTGATCGTGACAACCTTGATGCCGCTGGTTATCAATTGCGCCTGCAAATCCAAGTCGCGAGTGATGTCTTCGTCACGGCTGACCACATGCGTGGCTCCCCCCTCAATGGCAGTTTCCAGAACAATGTCATCATCGGGGTCACGGCACAGGCGAAGCTCTCCAGTCACCGGTACGACATGGGCTAGCCCGGCAATCGTACGCACGAATGCATCGGCATCGGAATCTGTAGTGTCGCGGACTTTCTTAATGCGCGGCCGGCAAAGCACTTCGGCTAACTCTGCCAGGAGTGGTAGCGAGGTGACGACGTCAAAACCCCCCTTTTTGCCTAGAGCCACTAAGCGGGCAGGGAAACCCGCTGGATTGAGGAATGCCGACACCCAGACGCTGGTATCAATCACTGCCACGGCGTGCACGATGCTCTCCTCGTACCTCTTCCAGGGCCAAGGTAACCTCTGTTTCGATCTCTTCTAGGGTCAAATCGGTCGGCTGGCTGTGAACACGGGCTAACAGCTCTTCCAACTGTCCCCAGGCTGCTTGCTGCTCTCTCTCCCTCCTCAGGAAACGCTGGTAATCCTGGTAAGGCACGATAGCCGCCACGGGTTGCCCATCGTGCTCCAACACGATGGGCTTGTGGATGTCAACCGCATGGGCAGCGTAGGCCACTGCTGCCTCCTGGACGCTTTTCTCTTCGCTCATTTCTCATGCCTCCGACTGTCTGCGTCATGGACTGTGCCTGCATTGTATCCGATCATGCACGACTGGTCAAGTCAACATCGGAATCCGGACCCCGTGCTGCTTGGCGAATTCGATAGCCTGCGCATACCCGGCATCGGCGTGGCGCATGACGGCCATGCCGGGGTCGTAGGTCAGCACCCGTTCCAGCCGCACCGCCGCCTCGGGTGTGCCGTCGGCGACGATGACCTGCCCGGCGTGCTGGGAGTAGCCGATGCCCACGCCGCCGCCGTGATGGAAGCTGACCCAGGTCGCCCCGCCCACGG
>JACNHM010000164.1 GCA_014383605.1 Chloroflexota bacterium | reverse complement strand
CCCCCCGAGTCTCTCTCCCCACACACACCAAACCCCCCCTTCCACAACAATTCTCGGCAGGGGGTCGGAGACAACCCCCCCCCCCTAGGGTTGAGGGTGGTTTTTTTTTTGGACACCTTCTGGCCCCCCCCCCCCCCCGCCCCGGGGGATGTGCGGGGGGGGTAAGGACAGGGGCCCGGGGCGAGCCGATGAAAGTGAATTGACATCAACCTGAGCGGCCTGTGATGTAGTTTTCGGTCAGTTCATGGGTCGGGTTGGTGAAGATGTCCTGCGTGGCAGCGAATTCGACCACCTCGCCCAGCCAGAAGAGACCGGTCCAATCGGACACACGGGCCGCCTGGTGCATGTTATGGGTAACGATGACGATGGTGTAGTCGGCTTTGAGCCGGCGCATCAACTCCTCGACCTGCAGCGTGTCTATAGGATCGAGGGCCGAGCAAGGCTCGTCCATCAGAATGACGTCGGGCCTGACGGCGATGGCGCGGGCAATGCACAATCGCTGCTGCTGGCCCAGGGAAAGGGATAGAGCCTCCTGCTTGAGGTTGTCTTTGACTTCGTCCCACAGCGCGGCCCCGCGCAGGCTCTGCTCCACCATATCGGCCAGAGTGACGCTCCTGTGTAATCCCAGCACACGGGGGCCGAAAGCCACGTTGTCGAAAACGGATTGGGGAAAGGGATTAGGGCGCTGGAAGACCATGCCCACCCGCCGCCGCAGGTCAACCACGTTGGTGTCAGGGGCGTAGATATCCTGGCCGTCGAGCAGCACGGTGCCCTCCACCCGCGTGCCGGGGATGGTGTCGTTCATGCGGTTGAGACAGCGCAGGAAGGTGGACTTGCCGCAGCCCGACGGCCCGATCAGCGCGGTGATCTGGCGCTCCTCGATCTCCATGGAGATGTCCTTCAGGGCGCGGAAGTCGCCGTAGTAGAAGTTGAGACGTTCTGCTGTAATTCTGGCCATGTGGTTTGTGAACGTGATGCGTGAAACGTAACATTGTAACACTGCCATCACCTCTTACGTTTTACGTTTCACGCTTTACGGCAGCTATCCGAAGCGGCCGGTGACGTAGTCTTCGGTGCGCTGGTCGCGGGGGGCGGTGAACATCTGGCGGCCAACCCGCCGCTCGATCAACTCGCCCATCAGGAAGAAAGCGGCGTGGTCGGCCACGCGGGCGGCCTGCTGGACGCTGTGGGGCACGATGACGATGGTGTAGCGCTGCTTGAGCTGGAAAAGCGATTCCTCCACTTTGGCCGTGGAGATGGGATCCAGGCCCGAGGTAGGCTCGTCGAGCAGGAGCACTTCCGGCTCCAGGGCCAGGCTGCGGGCGATGCACAGCCGCTGCTGCTGGCCGCCCGACAGGGCGCTGGCGGGATGGTCAAGACGGTCTTTCACCTCGTCCCAGAGGGCGGCCTGGGTCAGACTGCGCACGAGGATCTCCTCCAGGCGGGCCTGATCGCGCAGGCCGGCCAGACGAGGGCCGTAGACGACGTTCTCCCGCACGGTGCCGGGCAGGGGCAAGGGCAGGGCGAAGACCATGCCCACCCGCCGCCGCAGGGCAGGAACATCGCTGGACGCGGCGTAGATGTCCTGTCCATCGAGCAGAATGCGCCCGGACATCTGCGTGCCCTCTACCAGGTCGTTGAGGCGGTTGATGAGCCGCAGCAGCGTCGTCTTGCCGCCGCCGGCAGGGCCGAAGAAGACGCTAATGGCGTGGGCGGGCACGTCCAGCGTGACGTTACGCAGGGCAGACGTGTCGCCATATGAATAGCTGACGTTTTCGATGCGCATCTTGGACAAAGGACGGCGGACGGCGGACGAAGGCCCGCCGTTCGTCATTCGTCTTTCGTCTTTCGTCACCACTGTCTTCTCCGTCGGAAGTAGCTGCGGATCACTGTGGCGACCACATTTAGCGAGAGCACCAGGGCCAACAGCACCAAGGCCGTGCCGTATTGGATGCGCAGGGGCATGGCGGGTACCTGGGTGCTGATGACGTACAGGTGATAGGGCAGGGCCATGGTCTGATCCAGCGGCGTGCGGGGCAGGCGAGGCAGGAAGAAGGCGGCCACGGTGAAGAGAATGGGCGCCGTCTCGCCGGCGGCGCGCAGCAGTCCCAGGATGACGCCGGTGATGATGCCGGGCAGCGCCTGCGGCAGCACGATGTTGCGGATGCCCTGCCAGCGAGTGCCGCCCAGGCTGGCGCTGACGGTGCGGAACTCCACGGGCACGGCGCGCAGGGCCTCCTCGGCAGTGCTGATGATGATGGGCAGGGTCATGATGGCCAGGGTGAGCGAGCCGGCCAGAATGGATGTGCCGAGGCGCAGGAAAAGCACGAACAGGCCCAGTCCGAATAGCCCATAGACCACAGAGGGGATGCCGGCCAGGTTGATGATGGCCAGGCGGATGGCCCGCGTGAGCCAGGTGTCGCGGGCATACTCGGACAGGTAAATGGCGCCACCCACACCGACGGGGATGGCAGCCAAGGCCGTGCCCAGGGTCAGCAGCAGCGTGCCCACAATGGCCGGCAGGATACCGCCGGCCTTCATGCCGTCGCGGGGCATGGCCGTCAGAAATTCCCAACCGATGGCGCCGCCGCCGCGCACCACAATGGTGCCGATGACCAAGAGGATGGGCACGACGACGACCAGAGCAGCCAGGGCCAACAGGGCAAAGCCGATACGCTGCACCAGATAGCGTCTCCGCTGATGCGGCGGAGTGAATGTTGCGCCGGAGTTCAACTCCGGCGCATCTCGGCGCATCTCGCGTTGGTGATGCATCAGCGCAGCCCTCCTCGCCGCCGCTTACTGAAAATCGCCGAGGCTGCGGCCAGGTTGATGGTGAAGGTCAACAGAAAGAGGATAATGCCGAGGCCAAAGAGGGCGTGGTAGTGAACGCTGCCCTGGGCGACCTCGCCCATCTCGGCAGCGACGGTGGCAGTCATGGTGCGGACGGGACGGAAGAGGGAGTCGAAGCTTAGCGGCAGGCGGGCGGCGTTGCCGGTGACCATCATCACGGCCATGGTCTCGCCGATGGCCCGGCCCAGACCCAGCATGACGGCGGTGACGATGCCCGACCGCGCCGCCGGCACCACCACCCGCCAGATGGTCTGCCATTGCGTGGCCCCCATGGCCAGGCCAGCGTCGCGGTAGCTCTTGGGCACGGCGTCGAGGGCATCTTCGGCCACGCTGATGAGGGTAGGCAACGACATGTAGGCCAGGATGAGCGACCCGGTGAAGGCGGTCAGCCCCGTCGGCGCGCCCAGCGTCTCGCGGACAAGGGGAGCGATGACGGTCATGCCGAAGAAGCCCAGCACCACCGAGGGGATGCCGGCCAGCACCTCGATCATGGGCTTGAGGATCTCCCGCGCCCAGGGGGGCGCTACTTCGCGCACGAAGACGGCGGTGGCCACGCCCAGGGGCAAGGCCATGGCGATGGCCAGGACGGTGACCAGGGCCGAGCCCAGCAGCAGTGGCAGCGTGCCAAAGAGGTCAAAGGTGGGATACCAACGGGTGCCAAACAGGTTGCCCAGGGGGATCTCGAAGAAGGTGGGCAGGCCCTCCCGCAAGAGGAAGAGGAAGATGAGCAGCACAAAGCCGATGGTGGAGAAGCCCAGCACACGGATGAGGGTCTCCACAACAAACTCGGTCCAGCGGATGCGTTGGCGTGGTCTCATGGTCGCATGGTCAGGTAGTTGGGTGGTCTGGTGCATCCAGGTTGGTACATTGGTAGATTGGTAGATTGGTAGATTGGTAGATTGGTGGACCGGTAGATTGGTCGTTTTTCGCTCGTTTCCCCAATCTACCAGTTTCCCAATCTACCAATTCCCCAATGTACCAGTTTACCATTACTCCAACGGCACGAAGCCTAGTTCGGACACGCGGGCCTGGCCCTCGCCCCGTATCCAATCCATGTACTCCTTCACCTGTCCGCTCGGCTCGCCGGCGGTGTACATGTAGAGTGGGCGGGAGACAGGGTAGGACCCATCATTGACCGTATCCACAGAGGGGAGCACGTAGGGGCCGGCGGTATCGCGACCCACGGCCAGCACCTTCTGGTCGGGCGTCACGTAGCCCAGGCCGTCGTAGCCGATGGCGTTGGGATTCTGGCGCACCTCGGCGCTGATGCCTTCGGAGGAGGGCATCAGCAGGGTGTCGGGCGAAAAGAGCAGGGTGCTCTCCTTGTCTCCCAGGCGGATGACGTTCTCCAGGAAGTAGACATAAGTTCCAGAATTCGATTCGCGGGAGAGGAGCACGATGGGGCGGTCTTCGCCGCCGACCTGCTGCCAGTTGGTGATCCTGCCGGTGTAGACGTCGGAAATCTGTTGCAGGCTGAGCCTGTCCAGGGGATTGGAGGGATGGACGACGACGGCGATGGCGTCGCGGGCGACGACGAATTCGACGGGGGAGATGCCATTGGCCTTGGCGGCGGCGATCTCCTCCGGCTTCATCTCCCGCGAGGCGTTGGCGACGTCCACCGTGCCGTTGATCATGGCGGCGATGCCGGTGCCCGATCCGCCGCCGGTGACGGAGATGCGCACCTGGGGGTGCAGGTGCATGTAGGTTTCGGCCCAGGCCAGGGCCAGGTTGACCAGGGTGTCGGAGCCTTTGTTCTCGATGGTCTGGGCGGGCGCGGCGGCAGCGGGCGACGTTGTCTGTCGGGCACCGCAGGCCAGCAACGACCCGGCCAAGCCGATCAGGAGCAGGGCGATGGCCAGCCGGCGTGCTGAAGGCGTATGAGGATGGCACGGCAGCATCAGGGGAAACATTCGGACCCTCACTTCAGGCAGTGGAGAGCGGTAGCCTGGATTCTATCAGATATGGCGCAGGTGTCAAGTTAGGCCGCCAACATGCCGCACGTTGCATTTGCGCAAGGCGCAGCTTTGTGGTATACTTACTGCGTATAATACAGTTTACACGCAATATCTTGCCTGCGAGTGGAGAGATGGAGGGTTGGAGCGACGCACTCAGGCGCTTCGAAGGGCATCTCCAGCAAGCGGGGCTGGCGCGAAACACGATCGCCGGGTACCGGCACGATCTGCAGCGCTTCGCCCTTTGGCTGCTGGAGCGGGCCGGACAGGAGGTTCCCCCTGACGCTTTCGCGTCCGGCGACGTGGAAGCCTACAAGGAATACCTGAGAAGCACCATAGGACGATCGCCAGCGAGCATCAATCGGTACTTGCAAAGCGTGCGCAAGTTCGGGCGTTTCGCCGTGGCCGCAGGATTGCGGGAGGGCAACCCAGCGGAGGGCGTGCGCTTGCTGGAAGGCTCGGCGCTCTCGGCTGCCAAAACCTTGAGTGCGCTGGAGGTCGAACGGCTGATGCGGGCCGCCGAGGGACGGCACTCGCCAACGGCCGTGCGTGACTACGCCATCCTGCAGGTGTTGCTGCAGACAGGCATACGGGCCAGCGAGTTGGTTCGTTTGCGGCAGTCGGATCTTGATCTGAGCCGGGGGGAGGGCACTCTGACGGTATGCGCCCGGGAGAGGCGACCGGAGCGCCAGATCCCTCTGAACGCGGCGGCCCGACATGCTCTGATTGTCTATCTGGAGCAGCCTCGTCCCGCAGGAGCCAGGCCTCTTTTTTTGAGCAGGAAGGGCAGACTCCTGTCCATCCGTTCGGTGCAACAGATTGTAGCCAGCCTGGGAAAGGCGGCGGGCCTGGATATCTCAGCGAAGACGCTTCGGGACACCTATGCCAGGTTCCTCTGGCAAGAGACAGGGGACCTGGCCCTGTTAATGGCGCGATTGGGGCACAGGAGACCGGAAACGGCCTTGAAGTATATCACACACCTGTCCGGAGCAGGTTCAGCAACAGAGACTCTTGTTCACGTTCATGGGGAACAGGCCTCGAGCACGATCAGGTAGGTTCTCGCCTATCCCCTCTCGTAGTCACGAGACATAAGTAAGGTTGGGCGTTGGAACACGGCCAGACGATGAACGAACGTTGGTAATCGGCGAGCTGGCAGGCTCGCACTGTCAACGCGTTGCCAGGAGATCTCGGTTGTGGTCCTTGCCTGGACCCGGCGAGGTCTCTTTGTTTTGCCCAGGGGGAAAGGCAGACGAGGGCCGATTGACCTTGGGGGAGTTGGTCAGGCAATCTTGATTCAGGTGGAAGGCCTCTCGGCCAAGATGTCCGGCGAAGAGGACGAAGGCGGGGCCAGGGAGTTGCCCGAGGTGGCCGTGGGTGGGGAAAAGGTCATTGACGTCAGATAACCAGGAGGGGGGGCATGGAGTTCTCGGTGGGCGACAAGGTGATGTATCCCAGCCGGGGTGCGGGCAAGGTCACCGGCATGGAGCATCAGGAACTGGTGGATGGGTTCGAGCATTACTACGTGATCGAGATACCCGGCGATAGGCTGACCGTGCGCGTTCCTATGCGCAAAACGGAGGATCTGGGCATACGACCGGTGATGTCAGAGGCCAAGCTCGGCCGCGTGCTGAATGTCCTGGGCAGCAAGCCGCTCCGGCTGCCGAAAGACTACAAGGAGCGTCAGGGGCGGATCGAGGAGAAACTCAAGACAGGTCGTGCGCTTCTGCTGGCCGAAGTGATACGCGACCTAACCGCACGCGAACGACTGGCTTATCTCACGAAAAGAGATGGCGACTTGCTGACGCAGGGGCGGGATCTGTTAACCTCCGAGATCGCCATGGCTACCGATCGTGAGACTTCCGACGTGAATGAGACGATTGACGCGGTATTATTGGCAGCACCTGCGGAGAGCGAACCTCATACCGCATAAGAGAGAGGCGGCAGATCCAGGCTCAGAGGAGCGAAGCCGAGGGGTTTGGGACAGGCATGTGACCGCAGGGAGTGTCCGTTCTGGTCTGGGTCTGCCGCGACTGAGGATGAGAGATGACTGAAGTGAGAGAACGGCTGCAGGCCGACCTGCAGGAAGCACAAAGAGAATTACAGGGACTGGAGAGACGTCTGGAGCAAAGGCCGGAGTTTGGCCTGGGCGATGGCAATCCCCGCGCCTATTCCTGGGAGATGGCCCTGGCCCGCAAGGAGAAGACCATCGCTCGCATCGAGTCCCTGCGAGATGCGCTGGGGCGAGCGCATGAGGGCGCCTATGGGAACTGCCGCCAATGCGGCGTTTCGATTGACCCGGAGCGGTTGGAGATCCTGCCCACGACGACGTTGTGCGCAGGGTGCGCACGCGCGGCGACCGCGGCAACATCGTCCCGGCAATAGTCAAGAGCAAGGGGAGGGAAACCAATGGTGGCAAGGAAGTCGAAAAAGGACAAGCTGGAGATGGAAGGCACAGTGAAAGAATGTCTACCCGGCACGCAATTCCGGGTAGAGCTGGACAACGGACACGAGGTGTTGGCGTACCTGTGTGGCAAGATGCGCAAGTACTACATCCGCGTGATCCTGGGCGACCAGGTGCTGGTGGAGCTGTCGCCTTATGACCTGACCCGGGGACGCATCGTGTACCGGTACAAGAAGCCTTTCGCCGTGCTATCTGCCGCGTAGTGCCGTGTAGTGCCGTGTGTTCAGCGTAGGCTGACTCCTCACTGGAGTCTGGCGAATCTTGAGCACCCCCTACAACTTGTGGACAACCACTTCATCGTCCATCTCTATCATCACTCCATTTGCTCCATTGTCCCCTCGATGGTCAGCCAAAACGGCCCGCGAGTCACGCGCCAACCGTTGAGCTGTGACTGTTCCGCCAGTTGCGCCGCCTCTGCGGGCGTGTAGGCAGCGTCGCGGCTGCTGAGCGGCTCGTTGGCCCGCCGCAGGGCGGCGGGCACGGCGAAGCGGGTGACGAACCACAGCAGCAGCCAGAAGGGCGGTATCATGTCCCGGCGCAGGTCAAAGATCAGGAAGGAGCCGCCCGGACTTAACACGCGAGCCACCTCGTCCAGCACGGCGACGGGATCGCTCCAGTGGTGCAGCGACAGCGTGCTGACCACCAGGTCCAGAGAACCGTCCGGGAACGGGATCTGCTGCACGTCGCCCTTCCGGAAGGAGATACGGTCGCCCAGCCCCGCAGCCTGGGCGTACTCTTCCGCCTGGGCCAGCATCTCGTCGGACAGGTCAATGCCTGTCATCCGCAGGCCGGGCGCCTGCCGCGCCAGCTCGATGACCAGATGGCCGGGGCCGCAGCCCAGATCCACGCCGTCGCCACGCGGGGTCATCTCGACGGCGCGGCGGGCCACGAACCAGCGCAGGAGACGAAACTGCGGCAGCAACGCCACGCGGTTGAAGCCCGCAGCGACGTCGGGGTCGTCCAAGCCCTCGGCGCTGGGAATACGTTCCCGCGTACGGCGGGAGTAGAGCCGCCAGCCAGTGGCAACAATCACAGCAGCGGCAGCCAAGCCGCCGAAAAGGTATCCATGCTTACGCTGTTGCACTCTTGGCTATCTCTTTCGCCCAACCGGCAGCACGCTCAACTTCACCCTCTGTCAGCGGACCTTTGGTGCCGGCAACGAAAAAGCCTTCCGGTGACCCTATGAGAGTCCCGCCCTTTTTCTTCACCTTGCCAGCGATTCTTGGTGCGGCATAGCCAAAGATTCGAACCAGTTTCGTCGAGAGTCTGGTATCGAACGCAGCTACGTTGGTACCTTGTAAGGCAGGCCCCGGGACTTGGTTAAGAAAGCCTTGAATCGCCTCCGTCGGGCTGCCTCCATGGGTCGGGGAACCGACGATGAGAAGGTCGAATGCTTTCAATTCGGCAGGATTCACTTCACCCACACGGAGCACTTTTACCTCACCGGCAATAGCATCACCGATAGCTTTGGCTATTCTCTCCGTATTCCCATGGACCGAGTCATAGACAATCAGTGTTTTCATTGTCCTGCTTCTATCTCCTCTTTTGGATACTGTTATACCAGTTGTCCATTCAAAAGCCGCATTTCCTGAGTTGGGTAGAAGCCCAATCGCATTGGGCGGGGCCTGGAAAGTGGCTTGCCATCCCGGTTTTGACGGCCAACGCGGTTGGCCTGCTACCCACGCTTTGTGGCCCTTGAAACGGCAA
>JACNHM010000249.1 GCA_014383605.1 Chloroflexota bacterium | reverse complement strand
GATCGGAGCAAAGCACAATGGGCGAATCATCTCCATCCTACAAAGCAGAGCTCGTCGGCGTCTTCGGCCATCCGGTGGCCGAGAACCCGACCATCGTGATGCAGGAGGCCGGCTTTGCCGCACGCAGCCTCCATTGGCGTTACCTGACCATCGAGGTACGCCCGGAACAGTTGGCCGACGCCATGCGCGGCCTGCGAGCCATGAACTTCGCCGGCATCAACCTGACCATCCCGCACAAGGTAGCCGTGATCCAGCACCTGGACGGCCTCTCGCCCGAGGCCGAGCTCATCGGCGCCGTCAACACCGTGGTGCGGGAGGGCCACCAACTCATCGGCCACAACACCGACGGCCAAGGCTTCCTGCGCTCCGTGCGCGAGGACGCCGGCGTGGATCCCCAGGGCAAACGGATCGTTTTCCTGGGAGCGGGCGGCGCGGCGCGGGCCATGTCTGTGGAGCTGGCCCTGGCCGGCGCGGCGCACGTCACGGTCGTCAACCGCACCGCCAACCGGGGCCGGGAGCTGGTCAGGCTGCTCAACGAGCGGACGCCGGCCCAGGCTGAGTTTGTCCCCTGGCAGGGAGCATACATCGTGCCTGCCGAGACGGACATCCTGGTCAACGCCACGCCCATCGGCCTGTTTCCCGCTGTGGAGGCGCTGCCGGCGGTGCACATGGCCTCCATCCGTCCCGACCTGCTCGTCTGCGACGTGATCCCCAACCCGCCGCGCACGGCCTTCCTGCGCGCTGCGGAGCAACGGGGCGCTCGCACCCTGGACGGGCTGGGCATGCTGGTCTACCAGGGGGCCATCGCCTTCCAGATGTGGACGGGCGTCGAGGCGCCGGTGGAGGTCATGCGCAGGGCGTTGGAAGAGGTCTTGGGGGCATAGCCAGTGGGCAGTGTGTGCCACGCATCACGCATCACGGATCACGTTTCGGTATTGGATATTGGATATTGTGAGGAGAGGAGCGCTTGTTTGAATCAACTCACCGCGACAAGGACTTGCCACCACCCTTGATGACGTCGGAGCCCGGATCGTTCGCTCGCTTCACTCTCCTGGAGCGCAAGCCGCAGATCACCCGCCAGGTCATCGAGGACAACGATTACCCGCCGGACATCGTGCAGGCGCTGGAGGCGCTGCAGGAAGAACTGGCCTCGCGGCCCCTGCAGCGGCTGCGCGAGCAGGCTCCCGACGCCGGTTTCTGGAACCGCGAGCTGGCCCGCTACAAGGGCCAGACCTGGCTGGAAGTGCCCTGGTACTTCGCCGAGGCCGTCTTCTACCGCCGGCTGCTGGAGGCGGTGCGCTACTTCCAGCCCGGCCCCTGGCAAGGACACGATCCCTTCGGCAAACGGAAGCGGGAGCAGGAGACACTGGCCGTGCAATGCCTGGCCGCGAGCTGGGGGCAGTTGGCCGAGGTCGAGCCGGAGACGGCCGGCGAGCTGCTGCTGCACTCCTGCCTGTGGGGCAACCGCGCCGACCTGAGCTATCACAGCGTGGCCCAGCAGGCGCGCGGCGGGCTGGCGGACAGCGAGGAGCGGCGACACCTGCTCATTGACCACACGGACGCGGCGCGGCAACTGCTGGCGGGCGGCTTGCACCGAGTGGACGTCATCGCCGACAACGCCGGCATGGAGCTGCTCTGCGACCTGGCCCTGGCCGATTTCCTGCTCGTCCAGGGCTGGGCGCAGGCGGTGGTCTTTCATCTCAAAGACCGCCCCTTCTTCGTCTCCGACGCCATGCCCGCAGACGTGCAGGCGCTCGTCGCTACGCTGCAAGTGACATCCGATGTGGCGATGCAGGAATTGGGCGCACGGCTGCACGGGCATCTGGCGGCGCAGCGGCTGGTCTTGCGGGCCGACTTCCCGGAGGAGGATTCGGGACGCGGCTTCTGGACGAGCACCCGCATGTTCCGTGAGCTGCCGCCGCGGCTGCGCAAGGAACTGCAGAATGCCGATCTGGTCATCCTGAAAGGAGACGCCAACTACCGGCGGCTGCTGGACGACCGCCATTGGCCGCACACCACCCGCCTGGAGGAGGTCACCGGCTACTTCCCGGCGCCGTTCCTCACGCTGCGCACGCTGAAAGCGGAGCTCATGGTGGATTTGCAGCCAGGGCAGGCGGACAAGCTGGCCGCCGCAGACCCCGACTGGCTGATCAACGGGAAACGGGGCATCATCCAACTTGTGGAAGGAAAGAACATGACTGCGAAACGATCACGGAATCCACTGCAAGAACACAACCTCACCAAAGAACAGGCCCTGGACCTCCTGCGGCAGATGTGGGAGATCCGCATCTTCGAGAACACGGTCTACGATCTGCTGGGGCGCAACGTCATCAAAGGCGCATCCCACCTCTACGCCGGACAGGAAGCGGTGGCCGTGGGGGCTATCTCCACCCTGCGGGACGACGACCTCATCACCAGCACGCACCGCGGTCACGGCCACTGCCACGCCCGCGGCGCGGTGCTGGCCAAGACCGAAGATGCCAAACAAGAGCACCTGAACAAGATGATGGCCGAGCTGTGCGGGCGGGCCACCGGTTACTGCCGCGGCCGCGGTGGCTCCATGCACATCGCCGACGTGGAAAAGGGCAACCTGGGGGCCACGGGCATCGTCGGCGGCAACATCCCCGTGGCCACCGGCGCCGGGCTGGCTCAGACAATGCAGTCCACCGGCCGCGTGGTGCTCTGCTTCTTCGGCGACGGCGCCGCCAACACCGGCAATTTCCACGAATCGCTCAACCTGGCCTCCCTCTGGGACCTGCCCGTGGTCTACATCGTGGAGAACAACCTCTACGGCATGTCCGTGCCCGTGGAGAAGGCCACGGCCAAGCTGGATTTTGCCGACCGCTCCTGCGCCTACGGCATCCCCGGCGAGGTGGTGGACGGCATGGACGTGCTGGCCGTGCGCCAGGCGGTGGGCCGGGCGGTCGAGCGTGCTCGCCGCGGCGACGGCCCCTCACTCATCGAGTGCCAGACCTATCGCTGGTACGGCCACTCCCGCTCCGATCCCCGCGCCTACCGCACCAAGGAAGAGGAAGCGGAGTGGAAGGCCCGCGACCCCATCCCCAACTTCGCCGCCCTGCTGGTGGAGGCGGGCATCGTCACCCAGGAGGAAGTTGACGCCCTGGAGGAGAAGGTGGAGGACGAGATCGAGGCCGCCACCGAGTTCGCCCTCGGCTCTCCCACGCCGCCGGTGGAGGAACTGGAGCACTACGTCTACACCCCCTTCCGGTGGACGGCTGCGGACGCCGCCCGCGAGCGGGAGCTGCGGGAGCGCTGTCGGGCCGGCGGCCCCGGCACTCGCCAGATCGAGTACCGTCAGGCCATCCAGGAGGCGCTGCGCGAGGAGATGCAGCGCGATCCCCGCGTGTTCGTCATGGGCGAGGACGTGGGGCTGTACGGCGGAGCCTACGGCGCCACGAAAGGTCTGCTCAAGGAATTCGGCCCGGAGCGGGTGCGCGATACGCCCATCTCCGAGGCCACCATCGGTGGGGCGGCCGTGGGCGCGGCCATGTCCGGCCTGCGCCCCGTGGCCGAGATCATGTACGTGGACTTCACGCCGCTGGCCATGGATCAGATCGCCAACCAGGGGGCCAAGAACCGCTACATGTTCGGCGGCAAGACGGTGGTGCCCATGGTCATCCGCACGGAAGGCGGGGCCGGACGCTCCATCGCCGCCCACCACTCGCAGTCGCTGGAGGCGCTGTGGACGCACTTCCCCGGCATCTACGTGGTCATGCCCAGCACGCCCTACGACGCCAAGGGGCTGCTCAAGGCGGCCATCCGCGACGACAACCCGGTCATGTTCATCGAGCACAAGATGCTCTACAGCGTCAAAGGTTACGTGCCCGACGGCGAGGATGCCGACTACATCATCCCCTACGGCGTGGCCGACGTGAAGCGGGAAGGCTCCGACGTGACCGTGGTCACCTACTCGCGCATGGTGCACCGGGCGCTGGAGGCCGCCGGACAACTGGCCGAGGAAGGCATCAGCGTGGAGGTCATTGACCTGCGCACGCTGAAGCCGCTGGACATGGACACGGTGGCCGCGTCGGTCAAAAAGACCGGCCGCGTCGTGGGCCTCAGCGAGGCCTACAAGACGGGGTCGTTCATCAGCGAGCTGGCCATGCGCATCCAGGAGGAGCTGTTCGACTGGCTGGACGCGCCGGTGGTGCGGGTGTGCGCCGCCGACGTGCCCGTGCCCATGAGCGAACCGCTGGAGGATGCGGCGATTCCGGGTGTGGAGGCCATCATCGCTGGCATCCGCCAGGTACTGCGATAGCTGGTAGGTCGGGAAATTGGTAGATTGGTAGATTGGTACATTGGGAAATTGGTAGATTGGGACATTGGTAGATTGGTAGATTGGTAGATTGGTACATTGATAGACCAGGAAACCAGCACATCGAGAGGTGAAAGGTGGAATAGGCTATGGTGACAGAGGTTATCTTGCCCAAGTTGGGGCAGACGATGGAAGAGGGCGCTATCGTCGAGTGGCTGAAGCGAGAGGGAGATGCGATCCAGCGGGGCGAGGTGCTGTTCACGGTGGAATCGGACAAGGCCACGCTGGAGGTGGAGGCGGCGGCGCGGGGCTTCCTGCGCCAGATCCTGGTGCCCGCCGGCCAGACGGTGCCCGTGCTCAGCGTCGTGGCGCTGATGACCAAGACGGCTGACGAAGACATTGATGGTTATCAGGTTGAAGGTTCGAAGGTTCAAAGGTTGGAAGCAGAGGATCTAACTTTCGAACCTGAAACCTTTGAACCTGAAACGGCGACACCTGAGACTCTGAAGCCTGAACCCGGCCGTGTTTTTGCTTCGCCGCGGGCGCGCAAACTGGCGCGGGAGAAAGGCGTAGACCTGGCCCTGGTGGCCGGCAGCGGACCCAATGGCCGCATCGTCGAAAAGGACGTGGTGGCCTTCCTGGAAGCGCTGCCCAAGGCCACGCCCGTGGCCCGACGCCTGGCGGAACAGGCCGGACTCGACCTGCGCACGGTGCAAGGCACCGGCCCTGGCGGCCGCATCACCAAAGAGGACGTGGAGCTTGCCCTGAGCGAGGTCGAAGGGAAGGCGCTGGCGCAGTTGCCGGTTCCCGAAGCCGTGGCACCTGTGCCCTCCAAACCTGAAACCTTGGAACCTGAAACCCTGAAACCCCTCACTGGTGTGCGGGCGGTCATCGCCCGGCGCATGGCCGAGAGCCACCAGACCACCGCGTCGGTCACCCTGACCACCGAGGTGGACGCCACCGCTTTCGTCGAGCTGCGCGAGCGGCTGAAGGAGAGCCTGGCCGCCGAGCTGGGCTTCAACGTCGGCTACAACGACCTGCTGATCAAGCTGGCCGCCCGCGCCCTGCGGGAGTTCCCCTACGTGAACGTGCGGCTGGAAGGAGAGGCCATTCGCCATCTGCAGGAGATCCACGTCGCCCTGGCCGTGGACACCGACCGCGGCCTGCTGGTGCCGGTCATCCGCAACGCTGACCGCAAGGGGGTGACCGAGATCGCTGGCGAGCTGCGGGAGCTGGTGGCCCGCGCTCGGGAGGGCAAGGCGCTGCCCGACGAGCTGACCGGCAGCACCTTCACCATCACCAACTTAGGCATGCACGAGATTGACGCCTTCACGCCCATCATCAACCTGCCGGAGGCGGCCATCCTGGGCGTGGGGCGCATCAAGGCCAAGCCGGCGGTGGTGGATGGCGAGATGGGCATCCGGCAGATGATGTGGCTGAGCCTGACCTTCGACCACCGGCTGGTGGACGGCGCGCCAGCGGCCCGCTTCCTGCAGCGCATCAAGCAGCTCATCGAGGAGCCGTATCTGCTGCTGAGTTGACACACCAGACCCGACCTCCCCCTTGACCTTTGCTCCGCTCTATAGTATAATTAGGTCATTCAACCTATAGGGCAGTTGACCTACTCTAGATAGCGGGTGGCCGATGACCATTGGCTACCGGCCACCGGCCGACGAGGTATTTCACGATGCGCTACCTTTATCCCCAGGAGCAACAAGAGCTTTTCACCAACCGGCATATGGAGCTGGCAGAACTGGTTCACTATCGAGACACGCTGCTGCGTGGGCAGCCGGAGCACGCGGCACTCTTTGGCCCCCGGCGTATAGGCAAGACGTTGCTGCTCAAAGAATTCCTGCGTCAGACGCTGGAGCAAGAGACAGGAGTAGCGCCTGTCTACATGGACTTCACCTTTCTGTGTAGTTCGCCCGAGCAGTTTGCCGCAGGCTACGTCGGCCACATCTGCTACTGGCTCATCACGCAGGGAGAGGAAACCCCGGAACCGTATCTGACTCCCATGCAGTTGCCTAACCAGCTTTTGCTGGCCGGTGAGAGAGAGCTTTACGATGCCATTCAGCCGATCCTGCGTCTTCTGGAGCGGACTCAGGTTGACCGTCAGGCGCTTTTGCGCCAAGCTTTCCGCTTCCCCCAAATCGTGCGGGAACAGCGGGGCGTCCCTCAGCTCCTGATCCTTGATGAGTTTCAGGAACTTCGCACTCTGGAGAACTTCCCTGGGGCCGAGAATGCGCTGGCCCTCTTTCGAGCGGCTCTGCAGTCGCAAGAGGGCATTCTCTACCTGCTGGCTGGCTCGGCCGTTACGGTGTTGACCCGAATTCTCTCGGATCCGGCTGCACCGCTTTTCGCTCAGTTCACCAAGCTGTCGCTGGGGCCTTTCTCGCGAGAAGAGACCGTCCGTTTGGTGACCAAGCTCCTGCCCGAGGCAGTGGATCCGCAGATTGCCTACACGATCCACCACCTGACCGGCGGCTATCCTTTCTATGTCCAGGCCCTTTGCCGCCGGACAGCCACGCGGGTGGAGGCCATGGGAATGCCTCTCTCGCCGGAGACGGTCAGAGAGGCTTTCGTGGTGGAGACCCTCTCCACCAACGGCCGCATCTACGACTTCTGCCGCTACATCTATGATCTCTCCCTTCAGCAGGCCACAGGCTATGGGTCTCTCAAGGCGGTTCTGCAAATCCTGGCCGCCGAGGAAGGGCTGACGGCCGCCGATGTGGCTCGCCAGTTGCGGGTCACGCCGGCCACGGCCAGCGACTACCTGCGCTGGTTGCGGGAAGTGAATCTGGTGTCCCTGCAAGAAGGGCGCTACTACTTTCGGGATCCGGTGCTGCGCTACTGGGTGGCCTACGCCACTCAGGGTGTCGAGGTGAGTGCCCGGGCTACTGGGGTGGATATCGGTGACCTGATTACCAGACTTGATGCCAGGTTCCAGGCGGCTGCCCGCGAATTAGGGGTATCCCAGGAGGCCCGGGTACGTGAGCTCCTGCGCCGGTTTGCCGGGCAAGAGGTGGAAGGCCGGCTGCTGGGTTTGCCGGAAGGAACGATCAGACTGCCCCAGATGGTCAGCGTTGATACCTACCGTTCGCCCGATGGCCAGGTAGAGTTGGATGCTGTGGCCCGGACGGCAGATGGAGGAACCTGGGTTGTCGAGGTCAAATGGGCGGGTCGGCAGGTGAGCCGGCGGGAGCTGGAGCGGTGGCAGGCCAAAGCAGAGGCCGCTCAACTGCCAGCGGAGGTGACGCTCTGGTATGTCTCCCGATCTGGCTTCAGCCAGGAAGCCAAAGAGTACGCCGCTAAACACGGCATCTCGCTCACCGATCGCACAGGATTCGAGACCCTGGTCCGGATGGTGAGCCGATAACCGTTGAGGATGGTTTTCCAGTGGACAGCGCGCCGGCGGCCCGCTTCCTGCAGCGCATCAAACAACTCATCGAGGAGCCGTACCTGCTGCTCAGTTGACACACATTTAGGCTTTGACCGGTCAGAAGAAGTGTGATACAATCGTCGTGAACCGAGAAGAAGGATTACCGAAGCGAGAATGCTTTCACGGAGGCGAGTGATGTCAACCCAGGCACTGACTCTGACTATTCCAGCTCCGCTGGCCCAGGAATTGGACTCAGCCAGCCAGCAATTTGTGATAGAGATATTGGAACGCGGTCTGCGCGAACTAAAGATTGAGCGTGCTCTGAAGCGTTATGCGCGGGGCGGAATGTCCTTTGGCGCGGCCGCACACCAGGCGGGCCTATCGCAATCCGAGTTGGCCCGTCACGCCTACGCGCGTGGCATGGAGCCGCCCTTTAGCGCTGAAACGTTGGCCGAAGAGTTGAGTTGAGCTGAGCAACATGCCGTCTGTACTATGCAACGCTGGCCCTCTGATAGCGCTCGGTAAGCTGAACCGCCTGGGTCTTCTGGCTGATCTGTACGGAGAGGTGCAGATTCCACGCGCTGTTTACGATGAGGTTGTAACACGGGGACTGGAGCGTGGTGCGCCCGATGCTCTCACCGTGCGCTTGTTCTGGCAGCACCAGAGGTGGCCAATCGTTGACGTAGCTGACGCCGTATTGTCTGCCTACACGCCATCGGTGATCCTTGATCCGGGGGAAATCGAGGTGCTGGCCCTGGCACGAACGCTGACGGATCCATTGGTATTGCTGGACGACGAAGTCGCGCGTGCCGAAGCGCGTCGCCTGAGATTGCGTCTGCGTGGCACATTGGGCATCCTTGTGCACGCCTATCGCCAGGGACTGCTATCCTTTGCTCAGGTCGAACTGCTGATCCACGAGATCGCGGCACGACCGGACATTTGGATTGGCACCAAACTATGCGAAGAGGCGCTAGCGTCGCTGCGCAAACCTGGGGGGTGAATGTCGGGGCATGGCAGACCATGTGGCTGAGTCTGAACTTTGATCACCGGCTGGTGGACGGCGCGCCGGCAGCCCGCTTCCTGCAGCGCATCAAACAGCTCATCGAGGAGCCGTATCTGCTGCTGAGTTGAACCGCGGATGGCCTTTGACGCAACAGAACAGCGGATGCCTCTTGGCATCCGCTGTTCTGCTTCCTGTTCGCCCACTGGTGTTCGCTTGGGGGCTGCCGGTCTCCCCGGTTGCCGACGGCATGTTAGCCAGGTGGGGCCGTCTGGTCCCTCCATTGCTCCAACAGCGCCGGCAAATCGGCCGGATAGAGTCACTCCCGATCCTCCAACAGCACATCGGCC
>JACNHM010000165.1:3570-9113 GCA_014383605.1 Chloroflexota bacterium | reverse complement strand
AGCAGATCGTGGAGATCCAGTTGCGGCGGCTGCGCGGGCTGCTGGCGGAGCGCAAGTTGACGCTGGAGCTTACCGACGGTGCGCTCCGCTTCCTGGCCGAGGCCGGTTACGATCCGGTGTATGGCGCTCGTCCGCTGAAGCGGGCCATCCAGCGACATCTGCAGGACCTGCTGGCGCTGGCGCTGCTGAGTGGCGAATTCGGCGAAGGCGACACCATCGTCGCCGACGTGGCCGGCGACAAGCTGGCCTTCCGCAAGCGGGTGAAGGCGGAGGTGTAGGGGGTCATCCGGAAACGAGGCAGAGGCGGCTCCCAGCCGATGGAGCGGAACTTTCCGTGGTTGTGGCAGAGTTGTACTCTGCCACGGCAGTGCTTTCCGGCTCGGGGTCTCTGGGATTTCGCGGGGCGAACATTCGTTCGACACCACATCTGGGCATTTCACAGGCTGACCACCTAGATACGGGGGTGTCATGCGCTAAAATCCGCGCTTACCCCGCGAAATCCTAAAGAGCCCCGGCTCGGAGTACAACTCCGAGCCAACAGGGGGAGCCGATGGAGCGGATAGTCAAGAAGCCCCAGTCCAGTGACTGGGGCTTCGGCGCGTCGGGGGCAATGGCAGGGCTATGCCTGGTTCAGCAGCAGCACCGGCGCCGGGCGCTCGGCATCGTCGTTCCACTGCCACAAGGTTGGCCGACCTGGCTCCTCGCCGGGCACGATCTCCACGAAGCTGAACTGCTTGCGGTCGCGTATCAGCCGCTCCTCCTCGCTGAGCACCTGCACCCAGGTGCCGGTGTTGACGTACCACTGGTCGTAGGGCAGCTCCGGCTGCCGCGGCAGCTTGATCACCTCGGCGTTGTGGGTGTGCCCGAAGACCAGGTAGGGCACCGCCAGCCCGTGCTTGCTCAGGATGCGGGCGACGTCCTGCGCGGCGCGGCGCAGGTAATCCTCGGCCTCGCTCTCGGCCTTGCGCTGGACGACGCGGCGCACGACGAAGAGCAGCGCCGAGCCCGCCAGTTGCGCCACGGTCATCAGCCAGGGCATGCGGGTCAGCCCCCGGCGGATCAAGTCCAGCAGCGGCCGGAACAACAGCACCACCACACCGATCAGCAAGACGAAGGAGAGGCCGCCCAGCGCCAGCGTGCGCAGGATGCGCCGCCACCAGCCGGCCACCCAGTCCAGGCTCACCGCGGCGACGTCCTGCATGGCCTCGGGCGGCAACCCGGCCAGCAGCCCTCGCCGCGCCGCCATCCTGGCCAGCACGGAGCGATCCACCTTGGGCACCACGGCCCGTTTGCGGAAGGCCTCCCACACCGCCTGCAGGACGAGGCCCAGGTTGTCCACGATGATGCCCAGCATGTTGAGCGGTTCCCGCTTGAAGGCCCAGCCGACGTAGCTGGAGGCGGGCCTGACGTTGTCGGCCCAGGGGTGGATGGTCTCCAGAAAGTTGAAGAGGTAGCGCACGAAGAAGGAGCCCAGGGGCAGCTCCAGCCGCTGCGGGTCGTCGGGCAGCACGGGGTCGAGGAAGTCGCGGAAGAAGTTGGCCGGCTCGTACTGGTTGCCGTGCTCGACGTAGGCCAGGCCCGGCTCGTAGTAGACCCAGGGGCAGAAGGCCACGTTGGCCCGCATCTGCGCGGTGTCCGCCCCCGTCAGGTCCGGGCACTGCGCCGCGGCCTCGATCACCAGATCGCGGAAGGTTTCCTGCACCAGCGGCCAGTGGACGTCCACGTCGTGGTTGCCCTTGACGTAGACCACCCGGTGGCCGGCGGCCAGGAAGCGGGCCAGGGCCTGGAAGAAGCCGGGATGCCCGGCGCCGCAGCAGCGCAGCTTCCAGGCCGCCTCTTCGGCGGTGGTGCCCAGGCCGTACTTTTCCTCGCGGGGGGACAGCCGCGGCTCTGCCCACACCTCGTCCAGGCAGAAGGTTCCGCTCTGGGCAGCGCTGCTGGCCACCCGCAGTTGCACCGCCTGCACCTGTTGCTGGCCCTCCGGCAATTCCAGGGTGACCTGGTGCCACTGCCCCGGCTCCAGGCTGACCCACGGCGACTGTCTCTCCGCCTGGTCGGAGCCGAGGATCAGGCGCAAGGCGGCGGAGACGTCCTGGGCCTCCGGCGGCGCGTAGACGCGGGCGCGCAGGCGGGCGGTGCCGGAGACGTCCATGCCGCCGGGGGGATGGACGACGACGACGGCCTGCTGGGAGGACTGGCCGCTGAAGGAGGCTTCCAGCCGCAGGCTGCCGTTGGCGGCGGTGCAGCGCTGACCAGCGGCCAACTCCGGCAGCAGTTGCCACCCTTCCTCGTCCCGATCGAAGGTGTAGAGCGGGTCGCGGGGCTTGGCCACCACCTGCAGGAAGCAGAAAACGTCGCCGTTGAGGATCAGCTTCCAGCGGCGTCCCCGGTAACGGGGCTCTTCGTCGGCCAGACGGGCGTGGTATGCGAGGAAGCGGGCGAACTCGCCGTCGAAGAAGAAGTCCTCCCGCGGTGAGAACTTGCCGCGGGCGCTGTCCAGCCCCTCGCTCAGATGCAGATCGCTGACGACGAGAAGATTGTAAGCTTCGTTCTTGTCACCCACCAGCCTGCCCTCCTCCCATCCACCAATCTACCAATCTACCAATCTACCAACCTACCAGTCTACCACAAACTCCTGATCCGTGGCCAGGGTGGTCTCGAAATCGGCCTCCGCCGCGCCGGTCACCTGGACGTGCAGCGGCAGCGCGCCGGTGCCGGGCTGTTTCTGCACGCGCAACCGGTACGTCCCGTCGGCCATCGCCGCGGGCGGCAGATCGTAGCTTAGCGTGATCTCCTGTTCGTCGCCGGGGGCCATGACCAAGAGGCCGGCGAAGACCTGCGTGTCCCGCTCGCCGGCCAGGCTTTCCACACTGTCCGGCTCGAAGCCACTGGTCTCCCGCAGCTCGCTGCCCGCGGGCGCGTACACCCGCACGTAGTCAAAGTAGCAGCGGTCCATCATCTCCTCGAAGCTCTCGCCGTAGTAGGCCTCGTGGACGCATTCTTCCAGACGCACGGTGGAGGTGTGGCGGTAGCGCAGCGTCAGCTCGGCGCGGGGACGATCCCCCTGCAGCGTCACCCGATAGCTGATGCCCTGCTCGATGCGGGGGTTGACCTTGTTGAAGCCCACGTTGCTGTCCACCACCAGGAGGAAGTCACCTTCGCCGGGGCGCAGCGTGCCGTCCCAGCCGGCGGCGGCCAGCAACTCCGCCGCCGCCGGATCGTTCACCTGGATCAGCACGTGCTTCTCGTCCAGGCTGCGGTTGAGCGCCCAGACCAGCCGGCCCAGTTGCAGATCCCCGCTGCCTTCCAGTCTGGCCAGGATGCCGTCCATGAGGATGCCCATGAAGTCCTTGCGGTGCTGCAGCCACTCCCGTCGCTGCTCCCGCTCGCCTTCGGCCCAGACGTCGAAGGAGGGCCCTTCCAGCGGGGCCTCCCAGGTTGCCTGCATGAACTCCAACACGTTCTGGCCGGTCACGGGCTGATCGTATCCCTCCAGGCGCAGCGGCCCCAAGGCGCCCACCAGCAACTCGATGGCCGTCAGGTCGGCGGCGATGACGCCGTCCACCACAATCCCCTGGTCAAGCTCGTAGAGGTCGGCCAGGGCCTGGGCCGAGGTGGGGAAATCGGGCCACCAGTTGGCGTCTCGCAGCACCAGGATCTCGGCCTTCATGTACTTCAGCAACGGCGGCGGCGACGGCGGGTGCGGCTTGCTGAAGTCGTCCACGGTGTAGCTGTCCTGGAAGCTCAGCTCGACGATGCGGCCCCCATCCAGCCGCAGCAGTCCCACGCCGCTGATGAAGCCGCCGGTGGCGCGCAACTCGGCGTTGTTCTGGGCCAGGACGAGGTAGCTGCGCGGCTCTTCGGCCCCCAGCAGGTTCGGCGCCAGTTGCGCCGCCTGCACGGCCAGGTTCAGCAGGGGCAGGTAGCGGTCCAGCCGCTCCACCAGCCCGCCCACGCGGGGCGAGAGGCGGGAAACGTCCATCGCCGCGCGGGCGGCGGTGACCTGGGCCAGCTCCGCCTGCGCCTGGGCCAGGCGCGGCTGTGCTTCCACCAGCGGCGGCAGCACCCGTTCCAGCAGACTGCCCGCCGCGTCGGCCGGCGGCTGCTGCCAGGCCGCCAGCAGCGGCTGCACGCCCGCCAGCGTCGTGCGGCCGGCCCCGGCCACGCCGACGGCCACGTCGAGCAAGTCCGGCGCGGCCTGGATGTCGTCGCCGTAGGTGGGCACCCAGCCCAGGATGCGGGTCAGCGGGAGAAAAGGCGCCGCCTCCTCCTGGATGGCGGTGAGGTCATCGGCCAGGGTGGCGAAATCCTCCTGCAGGGCGGCGAAGTCGTCGGGCTGCAGGTCGCCCAAGGCCTCGGGATTAGCGCGGGCCTCCAGCCGCGGCAGCGTGGCCCGCAGCGAGTCCAGATGCCGCCACAGCCGCAGGGCCTTGCTGCCGGCCCAGAAGCCCAGCGCCAGCAGCAGAACGGCGATCACTCCCAGCACGATCCAACGGCGTTTGATTTTCACACGTCCTCCCAATCTGGGTCAGCGGAACAGCGCAAATAGAACACGGATGACACGGATTGGACCGATTCTCACGGGTTTGATGAAACAAGTAACAATCCGTGAAAATCCGTCGCATCCGTCGAATCCGTGTCCCATCAGCGGAAAGGAGAACTTCCGATCATTCCGCTCTTCCGCTGACCATCTCAATCTTCCTGGGGCCGCAGCCGGTACAGCGGCCCGGCCGCTTCCAGCCGGTAGTCGCCAGCCGTGCCGCGGGCGTCCTCGGTCACGTAGACCGCTCGCTGGCGCAGGTTGGCGCGGATCAGCTCCGGAAGGTCGGGCGGCGTCGTTGCGCCGTCCGGCAGCGCCACCACCGGATGGTGCACCGCCAACGTGCGCCGGTACCAGTCGAAGCCCCACAGGCTGGCATTGACGACGGTCACGTCGGGCCGCTCGTCCAAGGCGTAGCGGCGGTACCAGAGGGCGAAGGTCGTGCGGTCGCCGCCGCTGACGATGAGCGCGTCCGGTTCCGCCGCGGCCAGCGCCGCCGCCGCGAAGTCGGCGGCCTCCCGCTCCTGTCGCAGGTCGTGGGCGGCGAAGTTGCCCAGCAGCGGCAGCAACGGCGACAGCCCTACAAACACCGCCAGGAGCAAACCAGCAATCCGCAATTCGCAATCCGCAATCCGCAATCTTGCAGCGGCTTGCAGCAGCGTGATCAGCCCCTGGCCCAGCCAGAAGGCGACCATCAGACAGGCCGGCAGCAGGTAGACGTAGGAGTCGGCCCGGTCGTAGCCCAGCGCATAGAGGCTGTAGGCGGCAAAGGCGTAGAGGCTGAAGCCCAACGCCGGGCGGTCGCGGCGGCTCAACCACCAAATCCCGATGAGGGCCAGCGCCCAGCCCCACCAGCCGAACTGCTGCAGCAGCAGGTGTCCCCAGGCGGAGAGCCGCCCCGGGATCAGCGCCAGCGGCACACCAAGGACGGCCTCCCGGTAAAGCTGTCCGCTCACCAGCCACCAGAAGCGGCCCCACGTGCGCGGGTCGCCCCAGTTGATGG
>JACNHM010000165.1:0-3039 GCA_014383605.1 Chloroflexota bacterium | reverse complement strand
GCCGAGAGCCAGTGCACCCGGAAGGCCGGTTCGCCCAGCGGCAGCGCCCACAAGAAGAGCCGGGCCAGCAGGAGGTAGGTGGGGTAGCCGCTGGGATGGGGCACGCCGAGGGTGGCGGCGGCAGCGATGAGGTCACCGCCATCGGCGCCGTCGTGGCGCCAGGTGAAGGTGCGCGCCAGCGTGCAACCGTAGACGGCCGCGGCGACGAGGAAGACGGCCAGCGGCCAGACTATCTGCGCCAACCGCTCCAGGGAACGGTGCCCGCGGTAGATACCATTGCCCACCTGTTGTCACTCCGCAGCCTGGCCAAGAATCCATCCCTCAATTCTGTGGACCTGGTCATCATCAGGGGTGTCTGCCGACCGGCGTTTCAACACCACGTTCAGCATCCCCAAAAGGCCAACCATCGCATCAAAAGGATCCTCACCGTCTGCCGAGGGGCCAAACCCGTCCCCGACATCGTCCCGCAATGCTGGTGCCAATTCGACCTGAGCGACATCTGCCCAAGCCAGCAGCGTTGGAGCATTGGTTGTTCGATCTAACTGTACCCGCTTGCCTGACTTCTGGCCAGCCTTGCTACGAGGGAAAATCACGCCCAGGTGATCGTAGAACTCAGCCGGATACGTCTCGGCGATGACCACGCGTCCTGGCTGGAAGAGCTCGAATAGGGGGCCAGAGAAAGGCCAGATGGCCACATCAATGACGCCGGAACGCAGAGCCGGCCCCAGTACTTCTCTCCAACCACTGATAGCAGCCTTGCCTACCTGTTGAGCCCCCAGCGTCCAAAAGAGCGGTGAGGCTGCCCTACGCCCACATCGTGCCCGTTCACAACGCCGCCGCAGGTCATTTATTGACCCTCTGCCCAGGCCATCCACCAAATGGCGCTGTCTGGAGTTACCCGGCCGTTGTGGATAGAAAGGCCTGCGTACGCTGATCTCCGCTGAATGTTCGGCTACTGTGTAGAAGTCAGACCAGTCATCCTGTCCCAGTTGGGGCAGCAAGGCCAGGAAATCTTCGATGTCAGCCCGCTCCGCATAGCGCGCCGGCAGGCCGATGGGGAAATCAAAGCCGAGCAGGATGGACCCACCCGGCCCAACGTCTGTGTGCAAGCGTTGCACCAGAGTGCGGGGCTCGCCGACCGGCTCCGGCTCATGGGCATAGTAGCGGCCATCCTCTCGTAAGGTAGCCCGTGCCATCCAGCGTTTCTGCGGGCTAGATCCCCAGTCTGCATGGACGACAAGAGCAGGCAACCTATCAACAGCCGTCGCCTGCATCTTCACCGCGGTTGGCACCCTTCTTGACACCAGACTGACCGGTAGAAACAGCTTATGAACCCACTCCGCCAGTGGGTGATTCGTCGGCAGTCCGATGTGTTCACCTTGTTGATGCAAGGGATCGCGCCACTCAGCTTCGCTTTGCGGGCAGTTGCGCCCGGAACCGGACTGGTCACCGACGAAGTAGATAAAGAGCAAGTGCGCTCTCACTCCATGCTGGTGCAGGAAGTACAGGGCAGCCAGCCGATTGCAGTGTTGGTAGTAACCGTGCAGCCAATCTCGCTCAGCCAACACACTCAGCGCCCCTTTTGTGGTCTCCAAGGCCTGCTTGATCTTCGACAAATTGGTTGAGTTGCTGGCCTTGCAGTTGGACTTCAACTCACCCACATGCGCTTTGGCTTCCACCAGTAGCAGTTCCCGCCCGGCATCTCCCTCGATCCAACCGACTGCGTCCCAATTGTGGATGCCGCGTCCCTGAGGCCAGAATGCTCTCCACGCTTGCTGAAGAGTTGCATCCCCTGCCAGGAATGCCAGCCCTTTCCACTCGACGCGAATATCAGGCTTGGTCTTCGCAAACGGGCGCTCCAGCCAGTCTATCGCCTTGCCTTTCCCAATCGCTTGCAGGATCTGTTCATTCAGCGCCTTGCGATGGCACCCCAGGTAGTGCAGCAGGTGATACTCACTACCATAGCCTTTGCCGATTGTTCCCATGTGGATACCTCAGACGAAGAGAAGTTGCTCCATGTGAAACTTCCAACTGCGTTATCCTCTACCGCCTCGGCAGCGGGCCTTGCAGCGCCCGCAGCAAGCGGTCGAACTCTCGCTCAGCGCGGCAGGGACGGGCCAGGTCCAGCGTGGTCAACATGCTCAGCCGCAGTGGCAGGCGGCTCTCGTCCACCGGCGACATCTGCACCGGCAGCAGGCGATACTCTCCCTCCTGGATGCCCATGGTCTGCGCCAGGACGTTCTCGAAGTCGGCCATGTGGTCGGCCAGGTACGCTTCCGAAAGCACGATCACCGTGCGTTTGGCCTGGCGGATGCCCCGCTCAATGCCCACCACCCGCGCCACGCCGGGCGCCTCCACGTCGCCGGAGACGGCCACGCGCAGCCCGGCGTCCTCAAGGCGGGGCAGCAGCGTGTCCCACACCCAGGTGGAATCCGGCTCCTCGTCCACGTAGCTGACGTAGGCGTCGTAGCGGAAGCCCTGTTCGTCCGTGGGCCAGGCCGCCTTCTGACCACCCAACCGCAGGGCGACGGGGAAGTTCTCCTCCAGCTCGGCCTTGAAGATGGGGTGCTGGCTGGACTGGTCGCCGGTGACGCGGGGCTGCAGGTACTCGAAGAGGTCGAAGATGCGGATCAGGCCGTCGTCGCTGGCGATGCCGCCGCGCAGCCCGGCCAGCAGGTGCTGGGTGAAGAGGCTGTTGGCCGCGCCGGGCAGCACCCAGGAGACCTCGTTGCTGCGCGAGGAGGCCAGGATGACCCGCCCCCGTCCCTCCTTGAGCGCGTCGTAGTAGCTTTCCGAGAAGCCGGTCTTGATGGCCGGCGCGGTGGCGTCCTTGGGCTGGCCGATGCCGCCGGAATGGCAGCAGTCGAAGACGACCACGACCTTGCGGGCACGGATGGCGCGCAGGGCCTCCGTGAATTCCGCGCCGGAGATGGCCGTCTGAGCCACCGACTGGCCGGTGGAGTAGTCCACATCGGCCGGCAGCAGGTACTCGCCGGCGTGGGGGCCGGTCTCCAGCCGCCCGCCGTGGCTGGAGATGTA
>JACNHM010000204.1 GCA_014383605.1 Chloroflexota bacterium | reverse complement strand
GTCGCAACAGCCCGCCCAGGATGCGCAGCAGCGTGCTCTTGCCGCAGCCCGAAGGCCCCACGATGCTCAGGAACTCCCCCGGCCAGACGGCCAGCGAGACATCCCACAGCGCCTGCAGCGGGTCGCCGGGCGCGTCCACGAACTCGCGGTGCAGATGCTCGGCGATCAGAAGAGGCTCGGCGGCTGGCGCGTGGCGTGATCCGTGATCCGTGATCGGTGATGCGTACTGCGTATTGCGTGTTGCGTATTCCGTATCGAGTGTCGCGAAATGAGGATCAGAAATCGGCAAGAGATCCCCCTCTTTTCCCTTCTTTCCCTCGTTTCCCTTACCCTTCGCCGACATCTTGAACAAACTGATTGGTGAAGAGCTCTTCCGCTGCCACTTCCACGTCAACTAACCCCATTTCGTGCATGAAACGGGAGGCCTCGGCCCAGACCTGCGGATCCGAGGCGCCCAGTTGTTCACCTTCTCCTGTGCGCCAGAGGCCCAGCACTTCGTCGAAAATGGCGCGGCTGACCGTCTCGTTGTCGCCGCCGGCCTCAGGCACGTGCTGCAAGCTGATGGCGAAAGCGGCGTCGGGGTCGGCCATGGTGTCCTGCAGGCCACGCAGCGCGGCGCGCACCAGCGCTTGCGCCAACTGGGGCCGCTCGGCGATGGTCTTGTCGTTGGTGATGATGCCGTTGGAAGGCAGGTCAATGACGTCGGCGATGTAGATGACGTCCACCTGCTTGCCGGCCAGCGGCAACTGCACCGGCCCGCTCACCGAGTAGTCCAAAGCGGCGTCCACCCGCCCCTCGCTCACCGCCGCCGCCTGGGTGAAGCCGATGCTTTCGAGAGTGATCTTGCTCTCATCCAAGCCGGCACCATAGACCAGCGCCTTCCACCCGATGTAGCTGGCCCCGAACAGACCAGGGATGCCTACCCGTTTGCCCTCCAGCGCCTGGGGCGAATCCAACCCCAGCGCCTCAAGGGCGAAGACAACCACGGGGAAGCGGCGATACCAGCGCATGACGTAGGTCACGGGCAGCCCCTGCGCCCGGGCCAGGATCACCTCCTCGCCGCTGCCGATCATGAACTGCAGCTCATCCGTCCCCACCAGCTTGATGAGGTCGGTTTCGAAGCCGTAGCGGAAAGTGACCTCCAGCCCTTCGGCGGCGAAGTAGCCCTTTTCCAGGGCCACGTAGAACGGCGCGAACTGCACGCTGGGGATATAGCCCATGGCCAGCGTGACCGGGGTGGGCAAGGCCGCTGGCGGCGAGGGCTCGACCTGCACCGGCGTCGGCGGCGCGCAGCTAGCTGCCAGTGATATCACAAGACTTGCGGCAATAAGCACTCTTTTGGGCATGGCGTTGACCTCCTCAACAGGTATTGGGTATGGGCGATTGGCCAGCACACGCGGAACGTCCCCGTCGGCGGCGCGAACCTTCGGGGACGTTGGACATCAAGCACACAGGCGGCGGTCTGCCACCAGGTTGCTTCGACCTTCTCCCATCCGGACTGTACCGTCGGCCCCGGACTGGAACAGGGGCCAAGGCCCTTGCTCGCACCGGGTCTGCCGCCACGGCGGCTCGACGGAGCGTTCAACTCATGGTGTGACAGGCTCACCATGAAGCTGACGCCGAGGCTCGCCGCAGTCGGCTCGCGGGCTCGATGGTCCACAGACCACCCCACCGCCGGTCGGGAATTGGCTTGCGTTTGTCTGCAAGCCTCACCCCGCCCCGAAGGTCATGTTCAGGTTTCTGATTGCAGATTATAGCACGTTTTGGCAGTATGTCAAGAACGGATCTACACGGGCATAAGGTCACTGGAAGCGAAGCGCCGTGTACCGACAGAAAAGCCGCCCGAACCCCCAGCACAGGATCGGGCGGCTTGACCGACTCGTCAGACGACTCACTCTCCTTTACTGCGCCTCATACAACTCCATCAAACAGCGGGCCAGCTTATGGGAGTCGTGGCGCCAGGGGAATTCCTCATCCACCAGATCTGCTGTCATCAGGCGATAGCCCTTCTCTTCCTTCTGAGGGAGGCGTACCCATTCCAGCCCCCACGATGGCCCCGCCACCGGCCCCAGGAAGCGGTTGTTGGCCAAGGCAGAGGGAAAAACGTCGTGTCCGACGTGCTTTTGCAGGGCCAGCACGTGCTCGCCCACGCTGTAGCCATCGGTTTCGCCGGGCTGCGTGGCCACGTTGCAGACGTATACCTTCGTCGCCCTCGAAGCGCGGATGGCCTGGGTCACGTCCGGCACCAGCAGATTGGGCAGCACGCTGGTGTAGAGGCTGCCCGGCCCGGCGACGATCAGGTCGGCCTCCAGGATCGCCTTCACCGCCTCCGGGTAGGCCGACACCCCCTCCGGCTCCAGGAAGACGCGCTCGATGGTGCCCAAGTGCCTGGTGATGCTCGATTCCCCTTCCACGCGCCGCCAGCCAGCCTCCACTCCCTCCCTCTCCTCCCACAGGTCAGCGCAGAGGGTGACGTTCTGCAACGTCGAGGGGAGCACTCGCCCGCGCACGGCCAGCACGCGGCTCGATTCCACCAGGGCCTGCTCGAAGCTGCCGGTGACCCCGGCCATGGCCACGATGAAGAGGTTGCCGAAGCTGTGGCCGTTGAGCCCCACGCCCTCGCCAAAGCGATACTGGAAGAGACGAGAGGTCAGCCCCTCAGATTCGGAGAGGGCGACGATGCAGTTGCGGAAATCGCCCGGCGGCAGCACGCCCAACTCCTGCCGCAGCCGCCCGGAGCTTCCTCCGTCATCGGCCACGGTGACGATGGCCGTGAGGTGATCGGTGTACTCTTTGAGCCCGCGCAGCAGCACCGACAGCCCTGTCCCGCCGCCGATGACCACCACCTTCGGCCCCCGCTGCTGCTGGCGGTGCCGGTAGAGCGCATCCACCACCTTCTCCTGGCCGGGGCGCAGGAAGGGGGCCAGCAGCGCCCGGTTCAGACGCACCAGTCCCATGGCCACCAGCGTACCGCCCACAATCCCCAGAAGCAGCGCCCGGCCCCAGCGAGGAATGAACTGCAACGTCAGGTAGTAAAAAGCCGCGGGCAGAGGCCGCACGTCGTAGAGAACACGCAGAAGGTAGGCGCAGCCGAGGCTGAACAGTGTGATGCCCACAACGAGCATCAACAGCCAGCGCTTGATCTGCATTCCGGGCAGTAGCCACCTCAGTGGGCCCCGCCTGATCCGACGTCTCATCTATCTCCTCCGCAGCGGATTATAGCCCAGAGAACGGCAAACTCCAAACCTCAAACTCTAAACGACTCAATGAGCGCGAGAGACATGCTCCCTCGCGCTCATTGAAAGTCTATCCCTCTATGGCGACCACGGCATGACCGCCACGTTCACAGGCCAACCAGGCGTTGGCCACGGCCTCAGGTGCAGGGATCGGTCTCGTCCCCGCTGTACTGTACGCCGTCAGGCCCCAGAAACTCCTCCCAGGTAGTAAGGCCATCGCCGTCGGGATCCTGGTCGTCATCGTGAAATTGCGGATCGAGGCAGGGATACTGCTCCTCCCACCAATCGGGCATGCCATCGCCATCCGAGTCGAACACGACCTGGAACTTCACCGGCGGACAGGCGTCATTGTCGGGGTTCTCGTCTCCTGCAAGCCCGGTCTGGAAAGCGATCACGTACTTGCCTTCCTCTGGGAACCAGTCGGGGAAGACGAGATCCGTGGGCTCGCCGGATATCAGGTCCATAGCCCACATCTCCTCGTCGTAGATGAGCGTCCCACCGGAGGTGATCTGGCACGTGGCCGGGAAGCTGGCCGGCATCGTGCCCACGTTCCTGACCCCAAGGATGGGGTTCAGGGGTTCTCCCGGCTCCAGCTCATGAACCCCCTCCATTGGCAAGAGCACTTCGGGGGACAGGATCGTCTCGCAGCGCGCGTCGTAGACGTGATCTCCAAAGGGGCCACAGACGAAGCTCACGTACACCTTCAGGGTTTGCACTCGGCAGGGGCCCCGCAGTTTGATCACGATGGTGGCGACGGTGGACATGGGCAACTGGCAGGGATTGTTCCAGGTGATGGTCAGAGGCGGCGGCATGCCGGATCCCGTCGTGCCCACAGGTGGGTTGAGCGTCACCGCAGGAGGCCAGGGACTGATGGGTAAGGCGATCTGGCTTACCTCCCATGACGTGGGGGAACAGGTAGACGCCGGATCCCGCACGAAGCTAAACGTCGCCGTGGGATTGCCAAACCACAATTGCTGCGCCTTGGGCACCGCTTTGATCCGGAACCAACAGCAGGGACAGCGCGTCGGTGTGGGTGTTGGCGTGGATGTGGGGGTGCGTGTCGCCACGGGTGTAGGCGTCGGCGTGGGTGTGGAGGTCGGAATTCGGTACCGCTTCATCACCAGTGGCAGGTAGACACGATAGGCGGGCAGGGTGTAGTCCTCTGTCTCGCCGTGCGGGTAGCCGTTGGCAGGCCCGCTCCCATCAGACGAAGTGGCCGCCTGGTCGCTCAGCGTGATGCGCATCCAAAGAGGCTTGTATGGCGTGGGGTTCCAGACCATGGCCGTGGCCGTGAAGTTGTAGGTTCCGGGCGGCAGAGCAGGGATGTTCATGTTCTGCACGGCCCACTCCGGCGCATCGCCTGGCTGCTTGCAGGTGAAGATCTGCCCCCAGTTGCCGCCGCGGTCCCAGTCGAACCAGATGTTGGCAAAGTGGCGCGTGAGCGGCGCGCCCGGCGGCACAGTGACGATAAACGTTATCCTCGTCTGCAGGCAGTGATTGAGGGCGAGGGGGAACACCACCCCATCGTCGGCCCGGTCCCTGTCCGGCGTATCGGTCAGCGGCCAGATGTTGTTCACGCCATCCTGGTCCAAGCCGACGTCTGCCTCGTGCTCCCAGGTGATCTGCGGCCCCAACCAGGCAGTGAACCCCTGATTCCAGTGCTTAGGCCCGTGGGGAGGTGAACCGGCAGTGAATACGGTGGGATAGCGAGCGATCACCCCCGGATAGGCGGTCATAAGCGCACCGTGGGAATTGCTGCTGTCGGGCGCATCGCCCAGGTCCGGCCCCTCCTCTATGACCTGAGTGGGGGTCGGGGTGGGAGTCGGTGTCTTCGTCGGCGTTGCCGTGGGCGTCGAAGTCGGTGTAGCTGTCGGTGTGGCCGTTGGCGTCGCCGTGGGCGTCACCGTCGCTGTCGGCGTGTTTGTGGGTGTCTGCGTCGGCGTCGGCGTGGGCGTTGGCTGCTGGCCCGGCAGATAGTAGTCCTCCGTCTCGCCGAAGCGGTAGCCGCGCACGGGGCCGCGGCCATCGGCTGTGCCGCCGAACTGGGGCGCTCGCTGCTCGCTCAACGTGATGCGCATCCAGAGAGGTTCCCGCGGCGTCAGGTTCCAGACCCAGAAGGGCGGTGAGGTGAAAGTGTAGAGGCCCGGCAGCAGCGGCCCGATTTGCCAGTCCTGCACCGCCCACTCTGGCGCGTCGCCCGGCTGCTGGCAGGTGAAGGCCTGTCCCCAGGTGCCGCCGCGGTCCCAGTCGAACCAGACGTTGGCGAAGATGGGCACGGCCGGCGCGCCCGGCGGCACGGTGACGACAACAGTCACTCGCTGCTGCTGGCAGTGGTTCAGCGGTGTGACCGGCCCCAAACCGTCGTCGGCCACGTCCCGATCGGGCGCATCCTGCGGCGGCCAGATGTTGTTGGCCAGGTCCTGGTCTGGCCCGATGTCCGCCTCGAACTCCCAGGTGACGTTCGGGCCCAGCCAGAAGGCCCAGAACGGCGCCCAATGGATAGGGCCATGCGGCGGCGAGCCGGCGCGGTAGACGGTCGGATACTGAGCGATGGTGCCCGCCGGCCCGCCCTTGGGATAGGCGGTCATGAGCGTATTGCCGTGCGTGTTGGTGCTGTCGGGCGCGTCGCCCAGCTCCGGAAACGGCGAGAGGGCGATGGCCCACTCCACCTCTGTCCACATGGGCAGATCGGGGGTTCCCAGCGGATCATCGTGATCGGAAGACACCCAGTTCTGGCCCCAGAAGTTCTGTACCCCGTTCCAGCCGCCGATGGCAGTGGCGTAATCCAGGAGACCCCACTCGCCGCCTGGGCTGGGAGTGTCAATCACGTGGTAGATGTCGTGGGAAACGTAGAGGGTATCGTTGTGCTGCGTGGACGGATAGGCGATAGCGCCATGACCCACCGGCAGCACGCGGCCGAAGCCGCTGGTCACGGCCACGTCGGCGAAGGGATCGCTGATAGCGATGAGGTGGTTGTCCTTATCCACACCGACGGCGGTGACGTAGTGGCCGCCGATGCGGTGCCAGTCGATGGTTCCCGGTATCTGCTGCCAGAAGCCCAGGAGCAGAATCACATCCTGGCTGTAGCGGATCTGATCGGCCACCCAGCCAAAGGTTGGCTGCAGCCCGTTGGCCGATTCAGTCTCAATGACGTAGTGTTCGCTCAAGCCCCGCTCGGTCAGGTATCCCTCCAGTGCCGGACGGATATTGCTGGCGTAGGTGCCATGCGCGTCGGTGTTCAGCCGGGCAGCCAGCTCCCCGATGAGCGCTGGCGCGTTCTGCGGATCGTGATCATCGAGACGGCTGCCCACCAGGCTCGCAACCAGTCCGTAGTTGTCGTTGACAGCCGCATTCGCTTCGCCGGTGTGTGGCGGCGGCAGGGGCAGCGGTTCGAACTTGCTATCGAACCACCAAAGCGAATTGGCAATGGCAACGGGGCCGCAGTAAGTCCACTCCCCTGTTGTCGGATCCTGCCATTCATCCTGCTTCTGGTCGAAGTCCGGGACGCCGCTGGGGGCGTAGTCTTCCCAGCCGCCGTGCTTCCAGACGAAGGGCGAGACGATGACCGCGTACTCCACTCTGGTAACCATTGGAAGGGCGGGCGTCGGATCGCCCTGGTATGGCAGCAACTCTGCCGCCCAGTTCTGGCCGGTGAAGTTCTTGACGTCATCAATGGTGGGCGCGTACCCCTCCAGCCCCCAACCGCCGGGGGCGAAGATCCCCCAGCCGCCGGGGTGGAAGACCCCGTAGACGTCGTGGGAGACGAACTGGGCATCGTTGTGTGTCGTGGGGTCCCCTGGAGGCGGTGTCTCGGCTGCATCGCGAATGGGGTCGCTGATGCCGACCTGTTCGTCAGTCTGATTCACCCCGGCCATGGTCACGTAATGGCCGCCGATTCGCACCCACTCCTCTGGCCCCGTCTCCTGCCAGAAGCCCAGCAGCAGGATGACGTCCTCGCTGCGCTCCACGGCTTTGGCCACCAGGCTGAAGGAGGGGTTGCGCACGGTGCTGCGGACGTAGTTGTCGAAGAGCTCTTTCTTTCGCAAGTACTCGTCAATGCCCTTGCTCATCTCCTGGATGCCGGTGCCGGTGAACGGATCGGTGCCCAGCCAGCCGGCCAGATCCTCGATCAGCGGGGGGACGTTCCGCTTGTCGTGATCGTCCCAGTCGCCGTAGGTCTCCACCAGCGGGTAGCCGTCGGGCAGCGCGGCAGCGGCCAGCGCAGGCTCGAACTTGCTGTCGAACCACCAGAAGGAGTTGGCCACGGCCACCGGGCCGCAGTAGGACCAGTTCTGCGTATCCGGGTCCTGCCATTCATCCTGGCGTTGGTCGAAATCGGGCATGCCGCTGGGGGCATAATCGGGCCAGTCCGGCTTCCAGTACCAATGCTGGGTTTCGTCGGGAACACTGGCCGGCGGGACTCGGGCTGCATGACCGATAGGGGCACTCAGACCCGCTCGTGGGATCAGCATGGCCACTCCCAGCAAGACCAGCAAGATCCCCACTACCCTTGCGATACGCGTCAGACGTCGCCTGCACATGGTGACACCTCCTTGCTCGTGCGCAACTGTGGCGCAGCTTTTGAACGATCCGGCTCGAAAGCAACAACCGACCCAGGCGACAGCCCCGGGCCGGCGAGGACGTGGAGGTGTAGCGATGTCCCACCGGGCACATGGTACGCCAGAGGGTTTATCATCGGAGAGCTATAGTGTTTGTCGCCTGGCGAAGCGCCTCGGGCCGGTCGGGAAGATGTCCAGGAAGCTGAAGGGGAAATAGCAATGCCCGGCCCTTATGGCGGCTGGCAAGTTGAGCGCAATTCCAGATGAATGGAAGCGGGGCAATCTCATAGGGGGATCGCCCCGCCTTTGCCCCTGTCCGGCCAACAGGGGGGTCTCATACACGTAGACGATGCAGCAGGACAAAGGTCGCGCCGTTCTGTTCGTTTGCCACTCGGTCATGCAAGGAACAAAATCCCAAGCTCACAACCCTCCACGAACTACACGAAAGGTCGCGAAAGACACGAGGTCCTTTTGCGTTTTTCGCACAGTTTCGTGTCTTTCGTGTTGGCTACCGGCCTTCGTACTGCCGCTTGTAGTACTCCCAGTACTCCCCCGTTTTGATCTTGCGCCACCACCACTCGTTGTCCACATACCAGCGCACGGTCTTTTCCAGCGCCTCCTCGAAGCAGTGGCGGCTGCGCCAGCCCAGCGCGGCGATCTTGTCGCAGTTGAGGGAGTAGCGCCGGTCGTGCCCTGGGCGGTCGGTGATGGGCTGGATGAGGCTGTGCGGCTTGCCTAACAGGTCGAGGATCAGGCGGGCCATGACGATGTTCTCCGTTTCCACGCCGGTGCCCAGATTGTAGATCTCGCCAGACACGCCCTGGTGCAGTACCACGTCAATCCCTTCGCAGTGATCCAGCACGTGCTGGTAATCCCGCTGCTGCCGCCCGTCGCCGTAGAGGGGCAAGGGCATGTCGTCAATACCATTGGTGATGAACAGCGGCACGACCTTCTCCGGGTACTGGTAGGGGCCGATGTTGTTGGAGCCGCGGGTGATGGTCACCGGCACACCGAAGCTAACGAAGTAGGCGATGCACATCAGATCGCCGCCGGCCTTGGAGGCGGAGTAAGGTGAACGAGTGACCAGGGGGTCTGTCTCCACGGAGGCCCCTTCTAGCACCTGACCATAGACCTCGTCGGTGCTCACCTGGTGCACTCGTTCCAGGCCGAACTTGCGCGCCGCCTCCAGCAGCACGTAGGTACCGTAGACGTCGGTCTGGATGAAGCTGCCTGGCTCCATGAGGGAGCGGTCCACGTGCGTCTCGGCGGCGAAGTTGACGACAGCATCAATGCCGTGCTCTTGCACGACCGCTTCCAGCTTGTCGGCGTCGCAGATATCGCCGTGCACGAAGGTATAGCGCGGGTCGTCGTCCACGTCCAACAGGTTGTCCAGATTACCGGCGTAGGTCA
>JACNHM010000268.1 GCA_014383605.1 Chloroflexota bacterium | reverse complement strand
GACGATCAGTATGCCCCTCGGCCCTTGACCACTGCGCTTACTGTCTTGAAAAGAATGGCCAGGTCCAGTTTCAATGAGTAGTTAGCGATGTAGTAGAGATCGTCTTCTATGTTCAGGTGGCTCGGATGGTCGCTGCGCCCTCTGATCTGCCACCAACCGGTGAGCCCCGGCGGCACCGTGAGCCGCCGTCGCTCCCAGGGCTCATACCGCTCGACCACAAATGGCAATTCCGGCCGCGGCCCCACCAGGCTCATCTCGCCTTTCAGAACATTGATCAATTGGGGCAGTTCATCCAGGCTGGTACGCCGCAGGAGCCGTCCCAGGCGCGTCACACGCGGATCATCAGGGAATTTGAAGAGCGTCTTCCCCTCCTCGTTGTTTCGAACGAGATCGGGCAACTGCTCTTCGGCATCCGTGACCATGGAACGGAATTTGTACATCCAGAAGAGTTGCCCGTTTTCTCCCACCCGCTGCTGCTTGAAGATGATCGTGCCTGGCGAGTCCAGCTTGATGAGCAAGCTGATGACCAGAATCAAGGGAGCGGCCAGCAACAGCATCACACCGCCGACCACGATGTCAAACAGCCGCTTGACTGCTTTATCATAATCACTGATGGCCGATTCTCGTAAGCTGATGATAGGAAAACCCCTGAACTCCTCGGCGCGAGTGCGGGCAAAAGCCAGGTCGAAGAGGTCGGGGATGACCTTCACATCTACAGGCAGCTTCTGCAATCTGGCAGCCATGTTGATGAGGCGCAGGTGCGCCCGCAATGGCAGTGTGAAGATCACCTGATCTATCTGCTCAGCCATCACCACCTCTGTGATGCTGTCTAGCGTGCCCAGCACCGGCTTGCCCGCCGGAGACTGCCCCTGTTTGGTCACGTCGTCATCCAGGAAGCCCACCACCTCAGCGTCTACCCAGCCGTGGGGGCCAGCTATGCTCTCTGCTACTTCCCTTCCCACTTTCCCTGCCCCGACGATCAGAATCCGCTCCGGTTCCGGACGCCCCCCCGCCTGGAAACGCAAAAAGAGGCGCAAGGCTACGCGGAAAACGAGAAGGAAGACCAGGTCGAAGCAGAAGAAATAGACGAACAGAAGTCGTGGCACCTGGCGGAACGAAAGGTAGAGAACACCTGCCAGCACTGCCGTAGCCGTGGATATCGCTACGCCGATGGTCCACAACTCCTCCGGCAAGCGTCCCCTCTGCCCGCGGTTGTAGACGGAGAGGATGACAAAGAAGAAAAGCCAGAGCACGGCCACCAGCGCGTAGATGGCCGGGTGCAGGTAGGCGGCTTTGGGATGCACGAGCACAGCGCCAAAGGGCCAATACAGCCGCGCCAGCCTGGCCAAGGCCAGGGCCATCAGCGTCAGCAGGACATCACAGAGAAGCAAGTATGGAAAAAGCCGCAGGTTGAACCGCTTGGGCACGCAGAGCTCCCCCTAGAACCAGGCCAGGTCATGTTTGCGGAACAACCTGATTATACTCCGAACGTGTACCCAAGTCAACTTGTTGATGCCGCGTGCGCTTTCACGCTGATGGCGATGCAGAATGCGGGCAGAGGGCAGATAGTAGATCTGCCATCCGGCCTGCCTGGCCCGATAGCACCAGTCTATGTCTTCGTAGTACAGAAAGAACCCCTCGTCCAGCCAACCGACCTCATCCAAAGTCCTGCGACGCATCCACAGACAGGCCCCCAGCAGCCAATCCACCTCTTGCGTCTGGCCATGATCCCCATCTTCCATCAGATACTGGCGCAAGGCACGGCTACGAGGAAAGAAGCGGCTCAGGCCGCTGCCCCGCAGGAAGACCGCCCACAGGGTAGGAAAGGCGCGGCAAGAGGTCTGCACGGAGCCATCGGGGTTCAATAGCTGAGCGCCCACGACACCGGCCTGGGGATGCTCGTCCATGAAGCGTAGCATCTCGTCCAGAGTGCCGGGGAACACTTCCGTATCGGGGTTGAGGAGCAAAACGTAACGGCCCTGGCTGAGCCGGATGGCCTGGTTGTTGGCCGCGGCAAAGCCCCGGTTCACCTCGTTGGCCAGCAGATGGACCTCGGGAAACTGTTCTCCGACCATGGCTGCGCTGTCATCCTGGGAACCGTTGTCCACGACCCAGACGTCCATGCTGCCCCGCCGCAGCGGATGCTGGCGCAGAGCGCTCAGGCAGGCCCGCAACAGGGAAGCGGTATTGTAGTTCACGATGATCACCGACAAGTCCATCAGGAGTTCTTCCTACCCTTTCTGGAATGGGTCAGAGCGTCGTGCAGGACGTCCTCGATCTTCTGGACATTGCGGACGGCATTGTAATGAGCCAGCGCCTCCTCGTGCCCGGCGGCGGCCAGGCGCTCTCGCAGCGCCCCGTCCTCCAGCAGCATGTCCACCTGCGCCGCCAAATCGGCGGCCGAGCCGGAGCGAAAGTGCAGGCCCGTATGACCGTGGCGCACCGTTTCCTTAGGCCCAGAGTGATCAGGCGCCACCACCGGCCGGCGCGCCCACCACGCCTCAGCGATCACCGAACCCAGCCCTTCCGCACCGCTGGAGGGGAGGACGAAAACCGTGAAGAGTTGCAGCAACGCCGGCACGTCCCCGCGCCATCCCGTGAAGATGACACGCCCATCGAGCGCTGGTCGGCGGGACATGTCCAGCAGTTGGTCTTTGTAGGCCTGATACCGGGGACGAGGGATGTCACCCACGATCATGAAACGCACGCCCGCTCGCTGGCTGGCGAGCCGCTCGGCTGCCTCCAGGAAGCAATGCAGTCCCTTCTGCGGCGCCAGGCGAGCCACGGTTCCCACCACAGGCGTGTCCGGGGCCAGGCCAAACTCCTGACGCAGTTCTGCCAGCGCCGGCTGATCCTGGAAACGGTGGGGGTCTATGCTGTCACGGATCACCTGAACATCGCCGGCGCGGCGGCCGAAATTCTCCTCCGCGGCCGTTTGGCTGAGAGCGATCACGCGATCCGAAAAGGCGTGGATGAAGCGATAGAGGGGGACGGTGATCAGGCGGGGCGACGTCCAGATCTCCCGCACGTGCCAAACGTGGGGCACCCCCGCCAGACGGGCAGCCAGCGCGCCCGCTTGCATGGCGCTGGAGTTGGTGTACACCAGGTCAATTCCCTGGCGACGGATGAAGCGCTGCAGAAGCCAGGTCGAGCGGATCGTTTGCCACGGGAAGCGAAGAACTTCCGCCAGGCTGTCCAGCCGCTCCAGGCGGGCCAGGGGCATGAAATGCACGCTCGCCCCCGCCTGGCGCAGATCCGCCACCAGTGGTCCCTCTTGCGGCAGGATGACCCAGGAGGAGAAGCGCTCCGGGGACAAGTGTCTGACAATGCTCAGCAGACCCATGTCCGCCCCGCCGTACTCGGAGCGGGAGTTGAGGAAGAGCAGCCGTGCCGGACGCGCCGCCACTAGGCCACCTCCGGAGACGGGGCCTCGCCCCGCATCCGCTCCGCGCGCCGGGCCAGGACCACGATGAGCGCCACGATGAACCAGGTGTAGGTGAAATGGATGGAATCGGCCATCGTCAAGCGCACCACCAACCCCACGTAGGAGGCCAGGAGGCCCGCCGCCGTAGCGGAGAGGAAGGGATCGCCGCGCAGCGCCCGCCAGGCGCGCCACCCTTCCCAGGCCACGGCCAACAGCAACAGGGCAAAAGCCGCCGTGCCCACGATGCCTGTCTCCGACAGCAATCGGAAGAACATGCCCCCGCTCATCACCGGGAAGACATTGAGCACGTCGCTGATGGCCTGTCCCCAGAAAGGTTTGTGCAGGTCGAAGTAGAAGCCGAAGTTGCCATAGCCCACCCCCAGCCAGGGATGTGCCCGGAAGATATCCAGGGAGGCCACTATCCCCGTGTAGCGGTGGATGTTGCCAAAATCCTCCTGCTGGAAGGGAGAGAGGAAGCGAGAGGCTACCGCCTGCAGCAAAGACGCGCCACTGGCGATGGGCAATCGGGCGATCATCATGTCTACCGGGATGAGCAGCAGGCCGATGACGGCGAGGATGACGGCCCAGCGCAGGATCTCCCGCGGCCGGAAGAAAGTCAAGGCCAGCACAGCCAGCGCCGCCAGCAGGGCAAACCAGGCGCTGCGGGCAAAGGTCAACAGCAGCGCCAACAGCAGCGGCACGAGCAGAGCCAGGTGCCAGCGTCGTGGCAGCGGCAGGGGACGTTGTTTGGCCAGGACGTAGGCCGTCAGCAGGGGGATCACGGCCACCAGATAGTCGCCAAACCACACCGGCTCGGAGAGCGTTGACCAGACGCGCAAGAAGCGCCCCCCGGCCAGAGCGATGGCATACAAACGGGTCTGCCGGAAGCTCACGTTGGTGCCGAAGACGTCCACAAAGGGCAGGCCCAGCGGGTAGGCCACGAACTGGTACAGGCCATAGAGAGCCACCAGCACCGAGATGACCAGGAAAACCTGCAGCGAGCGGCGCAACAGCACCCGGCTCTGCACCACCAGCATGACCATCACGTAGGTCAAAACCATGAAGATGAGCACGGCGAACTGTTTGAGGCTGCGTATCCACCGCACTTCTCCCCGGAATTCCCGCAGCGGCGTCTGGCCGGACATCAGGCAGGAGAAACCCACGATGGCGACGAAGACAAGCAGGAGGATGGTGACCGGCGAGCGGGGAATGCGCAGAGGCAGCCTCAGCGCCAGCGCGCGCAGCAGCAACAGCCCCAGCACGCCAACGATGGCCAGGTAGTTGGGTTGCAGGCCGAATTCTATGTTCAGCAAGGCCGCCCTGGTGAAAGGAAGCAAGGCCACGAAGGCCAGGAACAGCCATTCCACCGGCTGGCGGGACAGGAGGCTACGCCCCGCCAGCCAGGCAGCGGCCAGCGCCACCACCAACACGGCGGTCGTTTTCCAGATGGAGAGGGGAGACAGGATCAGGGCCGCGCCCAGCAGCACGGCGACGACAAGGGCCAGCGCCAGCAGCGCCACCTTCACACGCCGGCCCTGTCCGGCGAAGCGTTGCCGCCACTCCATCCACCACTGACCGGTCACCGCGTTCTCCATCACCTATGACCTCTGCTGCCTGTGGCCGGTGCACCTTCCGCGGCCACCCCACGTTTCCGCAGCCCCAAGATCTCCCCGAAGGCCCGCAATTCGTCCGGCCTCAGTATCCGCAGCACCAGGTAGCCCGCCAGATAGGCCGCGGCCGCCAGCGGCAGCACCAGCACCAACGGCGCGTTCGCCAGCATCTGCAGGAGCAAGCCCACCAGCAGCGTGAGCCCGGCCAACTTGAGCAGCAGCCGGTAGGGCCAGTAGGGTTGCAGACCGAGAGACACGTAGGTGAAACCCACCACGAAAAGGATCACCTGGGAGGCCAGCGCCGATACGGCCGCCCCCAGCGCACCCCAGCGAGGGATCAGCAACCACCCCAACACCAGATGCGTGCCCACCGAGATGAACCGGCTCACGGTCTCGTAGCGCTGCCGGCCAATGGCGGTGAGCACGTACTTGAACAGATAGTTGGGGAACATGCAGAGCACAATCCAGACCAGAACACGCAGCACAACCACCGACTCCAGATACTCGTCGGTGAAGAACAACACCACCAGTGGCCTGGCCAGAAACGTGCCGATAACGGCAATGGGCAGCGCAAAGAGCAAAAAGAACTTGAAGACCTTGCCATAGAGCGCCTGCAACCGCTCACGGTCGGAGGTCGAGAGCTGTGACAGCGCCGGCAGGAAACCGGCCATGATGCTGTCGGGCAGGATCACCATGCGGTCAATGAGCCGGTAGGGCGCGCTGAAGACGCCGATCTGCGCCACCGTGCTCCAGAGCTTCAGCAGGAAGGTGTCCAACTGACGGTCGAGGGAGCGGAAGGTGTCCGAGAAAATGAGGGGAAAAGACTCGCGGGCGAAGTAGCGAGCCGCCGCCACGTCCAGCCGCCAGACGGTGCGGGTGAAGCGGTAGCGCACGATGACCGCGTTGAGCACCAGCTTGACGCCGAAGGACACCACCCTCATCCAGAAGATGGTCAGGAACTCGCCGCCGGAAACGACCACCCAGACCACCAGGCCCAGGTAAAGGCCTCCTTCGATGGTCGTCGTCAGAGCCCAGAACTTGGTGCGCTCGAAGGCCGTGAAGATGCAGGCGTAGAGATTGGCGAAGGACTGGAGGATGACCGCCAGGGAGGCGATGTAAACTGCCTGTGTGGTCAGTTCGTCGCTGTTGAACAGCGGCAGGATGGCGACGCCTGCGGCGAAGGCGACGAGGGCAAAGACGAATTGGATCTGCAAGGCCGTGCCCAGGTGGTGGCCGGCCCGCTCACGCTCCCTGGCGGCCTCGCGAATCAGGATGCTGAAGGTGCCCCCTGTGGCCAGCGTGCTCAGCACGAAGGTGTACGACTGGACGAAGGCGTAGCGACCAAACGTCTCCTTGCCCAGGTAGCGGGTGATGAGGACGATGACGGCCACGTTGAACAGCAAGTTGGCCAGGCGGCCGATGAATATGAACGTGGCCGTGGCGCCGGAGCGTCGCGTGATGCTCATCAGATGTACCCCAGCCCCTTCAGCTTCTCGCTCACCAGCTTCGCCTCCTCCTCGCTGTAATCCATGGCCTGCTCCGCTCGCGGCGGCAGCTCAACGTCATCGAAGTAGCGCACGTCGGGCGGCGTGGTGAACATCTCCTCGATGACCCGTCCGTCCAGCCCCGCCGGCACGCGGCAGCCCAGTGCGGCCAGCACCGTCGGCGTCACGTCACAGATGTGGCGCGTGGGCAACTGGTGCCCCTGCCGGATGCCTGGCCCCAGTGCCAGGAACATGCCCGTGCGCCGATGGACACCACTGGGCAGATAGTCGGCCCGCAGTTCCTCCGGCGTGAGAGTGCGCACGGGGGCTGGATCGGCGACGCTGTGGCTGGGCCGCACGCGGACGTACGGCTCCTGACCGGGAATGACCACGATGTCCGGCGCCCGCCCCACTTCCGAGCCGTGGTACACCTCCTCCCGGCGGTACGCCGCTTCGATGATGGGCTCCCCCGTGTGCGGGTGGCGCAGCGCGCCCAGTCGGGCGATGATCTCATCTCGCAGCGCTTCGTACTCCGCCCCCGGCTGGACGATCCCCTGCGGCTCTCGTCCGACCAGGTTGATCCAGATGCTCTCCTGGTACTCGTCGCCGTAGGCGCGGCTCTCGGCCCAGTCAATGAAGAAGTGCGCGGCCGGGTAGCGTATGCGCTGGTAGAAGCGCGGCCACAGCCGCTCGGCCAGATCCTTGACCGCCTGCGGTGTGATCTGGCGCAGCCGCACCCAGGCTCCCTGCCAGAGCTTGCCCCGCAGCCCGGCCAGCAGGCTGCCGCCAGCCGCGCGGCCGTCCTGCGCTTTCAGCTTGAGAAACCCCTCCTGCGCCAGCCACTTGTTGAGGTAGAGCGCCGTATCGCCCACCGGCCCGAAGCCGTGGTCCGACATGAGAATGACCAGCGTGCTTTCGTCCAGTTCCGCCAACAGATCGCCCAGGAAGCCATCCAGTCGCCGGTAGACCCGCTCGATGGCGTCGCCCCAGCGGGCGGCGGGGGTCGCGTCGTACTGCGGATGGGCCGCGTCCATGAACTTCCAGAAGTGGTGCTGCACGCTGTCCGTAGCGCGGAAGTTCACCACGAAGACGTCCCAAGCCTTCGCCCGCAGCAGGTAACGCACCGCGGCAATGCGCGCCTCCATCTCCTGCTCGATCTTGGCCCACAGCGCATCGTAGCGGAAATTGCGCGCTTCCTCCTCCAAGGGCAATTCGATGAGATACTCGCCCACGGCGCGGCGCAGTTCATCGGCCAACTCCGGCGGATAGGTGAAATCGCTGTGTTCGCCGGGAGCATCCATGCCGGAGATCATGAAGCCGTCCAGCGGCTCCGGCGGCCAGGTCATCACCAGGTTGACGACGCCCGCCTGTTTACCCTGCTCGTTGAGCATCCGCCACAGCGGTTTGCCGTGGCGGTCCGCCCCTTTCACCAGCCGCAGCTCATAGCTGCCGGGCACGTGCTCGCGGAAGTAATAGATGCCGTGCCGGCCGGGGTTGAGCCCCGTGGCCAGGGAAGACCAGGCCGGCGCGCTGATGGGCGGAATGGTCGACTCCAGGTGACCTGCGCTCCCCTCGGCCAGCAGGCGCGCCGCCGCCGGCAGTTTGCCCTCCGCCGCCCACTTGCGCACCAGGTCGAAATTGGCCCCGTCCCAGCCGATGACCAGGACACGATCACACGGCGATGCTTCAGCCATCCTCAATTCCCCAGATACCCCAACCCCTCCAGCCGCTGGCGGATCAGCGCCGCCTCCTCTTCGTCCAGGGCGACTTCTTCGCCAGGCGGGGGAGCGGCCTCGGTGGCCGCGTAGCGCACAGGCCTGGCCTCCGTGAGACATTCGCTCAGCACGCGGCCGTCCATATCCTCTGGAACCGGCAGATCGAAGAGATGCAGAATCGTCGGCGCCAGGTCGAAGATGTCCGGCGACCGCAGCTCAAAACCCCGCTTAAAGGCCGGGCCATCCGCCAACAGCACCCCCTCCCGCCGATGCGAGGCACTGGAGCGGTTGTAGCGTTCCTGCTGCTCCAGTTCTGCCCGGCTCAGCCGCGCCAGCGCGCCGCCGCCGCTGTGGGTGTAGGTCATGCGCGAGGTGTACTCGTGGCGCAGGCCGACGAGGATATCGGGCGCCTCGTCCAAGGCCTGGCCGGGAAAGACCTCCTCACGCGGCCGGGGCCGGGCGATGGGCCATCCCTCCCACGGGTCGCGCAGCGCCTGCAGTTCGTCAATGATCCTCTGCCGCACGGCGGCGTACTGCTCCGGCTCCACAACGCCCTGCGGCTGCCGCCCTTGGAGATTGATGTAGATGAGCGGCTCGCCCTCCAGCGCGTAGGCCTGCGTGCGGCTCCAGTCAATGCGGGAGAAGACCAGCCTCCCCTCCACCCAGTCCCGCAGATCGGGAAATTGGCGTGACAGCCACTCCTTGGCCGGTCGGGAGAGAAAGCGGCGCCCCGACTTGCGCAGCGTGCTCAGAATCCGCTGCCGGGCTCGCGCCACCAGACCGGCGCTCCCCGCCTCGTGCATGGCCAGGAACCCCTTCTCGGCCAGCCACTGGTTGAGGTAAAAGGAGCGGTCGCCGATGGGGCCGGCGCCGTGGTCCGAGCAGATGATGACGTTGTCTTCCGGCTGCAGTTCGGCGCGCAATTCGCCCACGACGCGATCCAGGTGGTGATAGCACTCCAGGATGGCATCTCGCCAGGCCGCCGGCGCGCCGGCGTCGTGCT
>JACNHM010000166.1 GCA_014383605.1 Chloroflexota bacterium | reverse complement strand
CGATGATGCGCTGCACGGCGTGCAGGATTTCGGCCCGCCCGCCGTAGTTGAAGGCCACATTGAGGATGATACGCTGATTCTCTTTGGTGAGTTCCAATGCTTCCTGGATTTTGTCCTTGAGCGACTTGGACACTCGCTCCAGGCTGCCGCTGTGGCGAATCTGCACGCCTTCGGCGTGGAGCTCCGCGAGCTGTTCAGCGAGGGTCTGCTCCAGCAAGCGCATGAGGCCGCGCACTTCCTTGTCCGGACGCCCCCAGTTCTCGGTGGAGAAGGCGTAAATCGTCAGCACCTCGATGCCGTACTCCACACAGGCCGCCAGCACGCGGCGGATGTTCTGCGTCCCTGCCCTATGGCCAGCCGCACGAGGCAAGCCACGAGCCCTTGCCCAGCGGCCATTGCCATCCATAATGATGGCAACGTGACGAGGGATACGCTCCAGTGTGCTCGCTTCAGCCATTGCCAGTGCCCCAGCCGATGTCCATGTGGGGGATCAGATCTCCATCACTTCTTCTTCTTTGCGCTCCCCCAGCTTATCCATTTGCTCGATGAAGCGGTCCGACAGCTCCTGGATGTCGTCCTTGAGGCGATAGAAATCATCCTCGGAGATCAGCTTTTCCTTTTCAAACTCCCGCAGATCTTCGATGGCGCTACGCCGCTGGTTGCGCACCGCCACCCGGCCCTGCTCCACCCGTCGCTTCACGACTTTGACCAGATCTCGCCGTCGCTCTTCGGTCAGACGGGGGATGTTCAGGCGGATCAGCTTGCCATCGTTGTTGGGGGTGAGCCCCAGGTCGGACGTGAGAATGGCCCGTTCGATGGTGCCAATGTCCCCTGGGCTGAAGGGGCGGATGACGAGCAAGCGCGGCTCTGGGGCCGAGATCACCGCCAGTTGATTGAGAGGCGTGTGGGAGCCGTAGTATTCCACCGGCAACCGCTCGACCAACGCCGGCGAGGCGCGGCCCGTACGGATGGTCATCAAATCGAGGCGCAGCGCCTCGACGGCCATTTTCATGGCCCCTTCCGTCTCTCTGAGCAGATCGTTGGTCATGTGACTTCTTCCCTGCGCCAGGCGTCTGTCGCCATCAGTGGAAAATGCGTGTGCCGACCTCCCCGCCGCGCACTGCCGTGATCAAGGAATTGGGCTTCCACAGATTCACCACAATGATGGGCAGGTCGTTCTCCATACACAGCGTGATGGCCGTGCCATCCATCACCCCCACTCGCATACCCAAGGCCTCCAAGTAGGTCAGGCGGTCGAAGAACCGCGCATCGGGATTGTTCACAGGGTCAGAGTCGTAGACGCCATCCACCTTGGTCGCTTTGATCAGCACTTCGGCGTCAACCTCCATGGCCCGCAGGGCAGCCGCCGTGTCGGTCGTGAAGTAGGGATTCCCTGTGCCCGCGCCGATGATGACCACTCGTCCCTTCTCCAGGTGGCGGATGGCTCGCCCACGAATGTAGGGCTCGGCCACGGAGCGCATTTCGATGGCCGTCTGCACTCGGGTGGCTATACCCTGCCGCTCCAAGGCGTCCCGCAGCGCCAGAGCATTCATCACCGTAGCCAACATGCCCATGTGATCCGCCGTGGCCCGCTCCATGCCATGAGCCAGGCCATCGGCGCCGCGCCACAGATTGCCTGCTCCCAGCACCAAGGCGACCTCTACCCCTTCCTCCCTGACCTCCCGCACCTTGGCGGCTACCCCTTCCGCCTCATGAGGATCAATGCCGAACCCCTGCGGGCCGGCCAATGCCTCGCCGCCCAGCTTGAGTAGCACCCGCCGGTAGCGAAGGCGGGACATGGCCTGAGTAGCCGCAGTGATCTCGTCCACTATTGTCCCAGTTCGTAGCGCACAAAACGACGGACGACGATGTTCTCGCCCAGGGTGGCGTTGAGGCGATCAATCAGTTCACCAACAGTGATGTCGGTATCCCTGATGTAAGGCTGTTCCAACAGACAGGACTCTTTGTAGAACTTCTCCATCTTGCCGGAGATGATGCGTTCCAGGATGTCGGGCGGTTTGTTCTCCGCCTCCATCTCAGACCTGTGGGCTTTCTCCTGCTGGGCGATGACATCTTCGGGAATATCCTCTCGCTGCACATAGAGCGGGCTGCTGGCAGCGACCTGCATGGTCAACTCCTTGGCCAGGTTCCGGAACTCGTCCGTGTAAGCCACAAAGTCGGTCTCACAGTTGACCTCCACCATGGCGCCCATGCGATCGCCAGTGTGGATATAGGCAGCGACGAGCCCCTCGTTGGCCTCCCGCTCCTTCCTCTTCTCGGCCTCGGCCATGCCCTGCTTCCGCAGGATCTCAGCGGCCTTCTCGAAATCTCCCGCTGTCTCCACGAGAGCATTACGACAATCCAGGACACCAGCGCCTGTGACAGTGCGCAGTTCCTTCACCATATCCGCAGTGATTTTCAACTCTGTCGCTCCTCGATGTGGTTACTCTGTACCGGGCTCATCTTTCAACAGTGGCAGCCGCCCACGAGGGGCTGCTACACTCCCATCAGAACAGGGTTGACGGAGCAGCAGGCTGACCCAGCAGCCTAGGAGTCCTCGTCCTCCGTCTCATCCTCATCGGCGAATTCATCTTCTTCCTCTGCCGCCTCCAGCAACTCGGCTACGACTTCTTCTGATTCCTCAAAGGGGAAGCCGGTGCGCAGTTTCGCCAGCACAGAGGGGCCCAGCAACTCCTCAATGGGGGCCTCCTCAAACTCTTCCGCCTCCGCTTCTACGACCTCCCGCATGCGCTGGCCCTCGATGACCGCGGCCGCGATCTTGGAAGCCATCAAGCGGTTGGAGCGAATGGCATCGTCGTTGCCGGGAATGCAATAGTCAATGGGATCCGGATCGGAGTTCGTATCCACCAGCCCGACGATGGGGATATTCAGCCTGTTGGCTTCACTCACAGCCAGAGACTCTCGTCCGACGTCAGCGATGAAGACCATGTCCGGCAACCGGCGCAGGTCCCGTATGCCGCCCAGACGCCGGTCCAGCTTCTCGATCAGACGGCGTAGCTGGAGCGCTTCCTTCTTGGGCAAATTCTCGAATTCGCCCCGTTCCTCCTGCTGTTCCAGGTCAATCATGTAATCGGCGCGCTGGCGAATGGTGCGGAAGTTGGTGAGCGTCCCTCCCAACCAGCGCTGATTGACGTAGGGCATCCCACAGCGCTCTGCTTCCTCTTGGATGCTTTGCTGAGCCTGTTTCTTGGTGCCGACGAAGAGGACAACGCCCCCCTGGCTCACCCTGTCGCGCACAGCATCGTATGCCTCCTCGAGGCGGCGCATCGTCTGTTGCAAGTCAATGATGTGAATGCCATTCCGCTCCCGGAAGATGTAGCGCCTCATCTTGGGATTCCAGCGCTGCACTCGATGCCCGAAGTGCGTGCCCGACTCCAGGAGTTCCCTCATACTCACTACTGCCACGTTCTCATTTCTCCTTTCCAGTTGTTGTGTCCTCCACCGCTCGCATCCCGTGCGCAGGACCGCTTTTCACCAGGCCAACTTTCAGAGACAGCGGGCGCTGACTGCCTCTGTTACCGCTTCCGGCCCCCTTTGAAAAACGGCACACCGGCCACAGTTGAGCGGTGTGCGTAGTGTGGACCTTTGCGCCCGATGGCAGAGTATAGCACAGGGCCGGTCATACGGCAAGTTGGCGATGTGACTTTCTTATGCTATACTGGCGACCAAGAGATTCGGCCAGCGGCAAGGATGAAGAGCAACTCCCGCGTGATGCTGTGGCAAGCCGCGATACGTAAAACGTAAAGCGTAATCCGTTCTTACGTTCTACGCATCACGTTTTACGTTTTACGTTTTACGCTTCACGAACGCGTGAGGGTTGCCTCTGGCCCGTATCCATAAACTCGCAAACGGAGGAAGTCACCCATGGTAAGTCAGGAATTGTTGGAGATATTGCGCTGCCCCGCCTGTGTCAGCGGCCCCGACCGCAAACCCGGCGCAGACCCCGGACGGCTGGAGTTGGTGCGCGACGGCACGTGGCTCGTCTGCCAAGAACCCGACTGCGGTCGCAAGTACCCGATCAAAGAAGACATCCCCGTGATGCTCATCGAAGAGGGCGACAAGTGGGTACAGGTGGCGGTCGAAGATCTGCCTGAGTCTGGCCCGCTGGTGGGATAAGCGAAGGGCATCTCATGACCCGATGGAGCCTGGAAGCGGACATCGGCCAGCTTTTGATCAGCCGGGGCTGGACGCTGGCGGTGGCCGAATCGTGCACGGGCGGGTTGGTGAGCCACCGGTTGACGAACGTGCCCGGCAGCTCCCGCTATTTCCTCGGCGGCGTCGTCTCCTATGCCAACGAAGCCAAGACGCGGCTGCTGGGAGTGAAGGCCGAGACGCTGGAGGCCCACGGCGCGGTCAGCCCACAGGCAGCAGCGCAGATGGCCCAATCCGCTCGCCACCTCTTCCAGGCCGACGTCGCCGTGGCCGTCACCGGCATCGCCGGGCCTGGCGGCAGCACACCGCAAAAGCCGGTGGGGTTGATCTTCCTGCACCTTTCGGCCGCCGATGCGGAGTGGGGCGAGCGGTACCAGTGGGCCGGCGGGCGGGAGGCAAACAAGGCGCAATCGGCGGAAGCGGCGCTGCTCCTGCTGCGGCGGTATCTGCAAGGATCGGGCAAACGAGGGAAACAAGGGAAATGACGCAGTGGCAGTTCGTGGATGAGCCGATCATGGTGCAGGCTCGCTTCGATGCCCAGGGGCGGACACAGCCGGTCGCCTTCGTCTGGCGCAACCGCACCCGCTACGTCACCGATGTGGGCCGGGAGTGGGTAGACGAAACGAATGGTGACGCGCCGCGGCGCTGCTTCCTCGTGCGAGCAGCCAATGGCGACACCTTCGAGTTGCGGCTGGAGCTGAAGACGCTGCGCTGGCGGCTGCACCGCGCCTGCTTCCAGCCACAGAGGTTTCAGGTTTGAAAGCCGGCAAGTTCAAAGGTCCAAGCTATCGAACCTGGAACTTGTGATCTGAAACCTTTGAACTTGTAACCTTGAACAGCAGTGGCAGGTAGACGCGCCAGCCCGGCGCTGGGGTGCTTGTCGCCGTGGGCGTTGCTGTCGCCGTCGGCATGGCGGTGGCGGTCGGTGTGCTCGTTGGCGTGGAAGGATCCCAGGCCAGGGCTGCCTGTACCGCGTCCAGGGCGTCAATGATGCCATAACCCCAGGTGTTGTTGGGCACGACACCGGCAGGCTCGCCGCCGCAGGCCACGGTCGCCGTCGTAGCCTCCGCCGACTGCGTGATGATCTCCTCGATGACATCCACCCGTCCCCGGAGCTGCGAATTGGCCGCCAGCATGAGGGCCACCTGCCCGGCCACGTGCGGCGCAGCCATAGAAGTCCCACTGCCGGTGCCGTAGCCGCCACTGCTGCTGGACGAGCGCACAGAAACGCCCGGCGCGGCGACGTCCGGCTTCAGGCGACCGCTGCCATCCGCCGTCACCGGCCCGCGGCTGGAGAAGCTGGCGATACGATCCCCACTGTCAAAGGCCCCCACGCTGAAAGCCGCATCGTAGAAGGACGGCGGGTATTGCACCGTGCCGCAGCCGGAACCATAGTTCCCGGCGGAGACGACGACGGCGATGCCCGCGGCCCGCACCGCCTCCACTGCCGCCCGTAGCGTATCCGCGTCGCACCCTTCGCTGGGGGGACAGGTCCAGGAGTTGTTGATCACGTCGGGGGCCAGCCCCGGATCGCCGTCGGTCACGGGGTCGCCGCCGTGGGGGTACGGTGCGAGGAAGAACTGGAAGCATTCGAGGTAACGGGCTGGCGTGCCGTATCCCGCGGCGTCCATGTTCTTGCAGCCGATCCAGCGGGCCGCCGGCGCCATGCCGATGCGCTCATACTCAGCCTCGCCCACCACCGTGCCCAGGGTGAGGGTGCCATGGCCGTGGTCGTCGTAGGGGACGGGCTGGTCGCTGATGGCGTCGTGCCAGTTGGTGTTGTGATCGGCCTGCGCGCCGTCCCAGCCGCGGTAGCTCGCCTGTAGCGCCTCGTGCGCCCAGAAGATGCCCGTGTCGGCGCCGGCCACCACCACGTCTTTGCCCCGTATCCCCAGCGCCCATACCTCTGGCGCGTGCACGCGCACAACGCCCCAGGGGATCGTCGCCGCCGCCTGGGTGTGCGTCCCGGTCCGGTCAGGTGACGGCAGGGGCACGTCGGCCCGCACGCGGGGGTTCGCCTCCAGCCGCGCCACCTCGGGCCGGGCGGCCAGTTCCCGCAGCAGATCCCGGTCGCCGCGCACCAGCAGCACGTTGACCAGGTAGAAGGCCTGGTAAGGGATGCCGCGGGCGCGCAGGTAGGCGACCAGCGGGGCCTGGCTGCGGTGAGCCGTCGCCCGCAAGGCATCGAAGACGCAGCGTCCCTTGGCCTCCTTGCTGGACAACCGCTCCGCGCCACTCAGGTCGGCCTGCTCCCGCAGCACGATCAGGACGTCCGCCTGGCCCTGCGCCGCCATCTCCGCCCAGAGACGCGGGGATATGAGCGCCTGGCGCATACGATCAGACACGGCGGAGGCCCCACCCTCCCCTACCGCCTCCTTCAGAGGGAGGGAAAATGCCCTGCCGGGGGTGTTTACTCCTGCCGGCGCGCCCATCGCTCCCAGCGTGGGCCGTCCTGTGACGAAAACGGCGGCCAGAACCAACCCCATGGCCGCCAAACTTGCCCTGCGCTTACTTCGTTTGAACATTGCACTCCTGCAACAGGCCGAAAAGACAAACCCCTTGGTCTCGATCGAAATCCAAGGGGACATTCAACTTCGTTTTCGCCTTGACGTGCTTTTCTGCAGTAGCGCGTGGCAGCTTAGCCATAAGCAACCTGAACAGGGATGCTCATCGGCAGTGCCGTCTCTCTTTGGGAGACTTGAGCTCTGGTTTCAGCCATCGTCTTTTCGACGCTAACGGACAACCACCCGATGATAGCGTCGGTGATATTGGCCAAGGCCTCATCAACGCTCTCCCCCTGAGACCAACACCCTCTCAGCACCGGACAATGGACAACATACCCTCCATCCTCAACGTCGGGTTCGATGACCACGGTGAACTGTAACCCGCTAGCGCTAACAGCAGCCTTTTCCATTCATGCCCCTCCCGATTCATGATCTGTTTCAGCATATCACAGGTACACGTTTCTGTCAAGAATCATCCCGAGCAGTCCACCATCTGCAGCCTGGCGAAGCTGGCCAGCAGCGTCTTGAACCCCTTGTCGGGGAAGGCCACCGTCACTTCCTCGTCGTCCTGGGTCAGCTTGCTTTCGATGACCGTGCCCTCGCCGAAGAGGGGGTGGCGCACCCGCTGGCCGATGGCGAATTGCGGCGCGGCAGGCGGGGCCGAGGATGGCGCGGGGGTGACCGTAAGGGCCGGACGCCAGGTGGTGGCGCGGCGCAGCGCCGACTGGCGCGGCCCCTCCTCCTTCCCTTGAACCAGCCGCAGCGGGATGTCCACGAGGAAGCGAGAAGGCGCGTTCAGGTCATCGTCGCCGTAGCGGGAGCGGCGGAAAGCGTGCAACAGGTAGAGCCGCTCCTTGGCCCGGGTGATGCCCACGTAGCACAGCCGCCGTTCCTCCTCCATCTGCTCCGGGTCGTCGAAGCTGCGGCTGTGGGGCAGGATGCCCTCCTCCAGACCCACGACGAAGACCACGGTGAACTCCAGCCCCTTGGCCGAGTGCAGCGTGAGCAGCGTGGGCGCGTCGGCAGCCTCCGGCAGGTCGTCCACGTCGGCGACCAGGGCCACCTCCTCCAGGAAAGTGGTCAGGGCCGTCTCCCGCGGCAAGGGGTCGTAGTCGGCGGCCACAGTGCGCAACTCCAGGAGGTTGGCCCAGCGTTCCTCCCCCTCCTCGGTGCCGTCCCGCAGCCAGCCTTCGTATCCTGTCTCCTCCAGCACACGATCCAGAAGCTCGGCCACGGTCAGCTCAGCCGCCGCCGCTCGCCACCCCTCCAACAAGTCGAGGAAGGCCAACAATTGCTTCTGCGCTCTGGTGCCAAAGGGGACATCAGCTCCCTCGGCCCCCTCTTTCAAGGCCCGCAACGCCTCGACCTGCGACATCCCCATCCCGTTCGCCCACTGCGCCAGCGTGGCCGTGGTGCGGTCGCCGATGCCCCGCCGGGGCACGTTGATGATGCGCCCCAGGCTCACGCCGTCGTGTGAGTTGTGGATCAGCCGCAGATAGGCCAGAGCGTCCCGGATCTCCCGCCGGGCGTAGAAGCGGGTGGCCCCCACCAGCTTGTAGGGCATGCCGCGGAAGATGAAGGCGTCCTCCAGCGCCCGCGACTGGGCGTTGGTGCGGTACATCACGGCGCACTCGCCGGGCGTGGTCAGACCCTGCGTTGTCAGACGGGCGATCTCGTTGACCACGTAGCTGGCCTCTTCCTCCTCGTTGTAGGCTTCGAAGACGGTCAGCAGCGGGCCGGCGCCCCTGTCGGTGTGCAGCCGCTTGGGCGTGCGGTACAGGCTGACGGCGATGATGGCGTTGGCGGCGTCGAGGATGGTCTGCGTGGAGCGGTAGTTGCGCTCCAGCAGGAAGAGCTTGTGGTCGGGGAAGTCCTCACCGAAGCGCTGAATGTTGCGGTAGTCGGCGCCTCGGAAACGGTAGATGGCTTGATCTTCATCGGCCACCACAAACAGGTTGCGCCGCTCGCCGGCCAGCAGCTTGACCAGCCGGTACTGGGCCATGTTGGTGTCCTGGAACTCGTCCACCAGCAGGAAGTGATAGCGGCGCTGGTACTTCTCCCGCACCTCCTGTTCCTGGTCAAGGAGCAGCACCGTGCGCAGCAGCAGGTCGCCGAAGTCCAAAGCGTCGTTAGCCTCCAGCAGTGCCTCGTAGCGCTCGTAGACGCGGCGGGCTACCTCCTCCGGATGGGTCTTGGGCTCCAGCGTCTGCGGGGTGAGCAACTCGCACTTGGCGCGGGAGATGAAGGCACGCATCACCACCGGGCGATAGCGCTTCTCGTCCAGGTTGAGGTCCTTCAGCGCCTGGCGCAGGACGCGCAGCTGATCGTCCCCGTCGTAGATGACGTAGCCGGGGCTGAGATTGGCGTGGGCCGCCTCGCGGCGCAGGATGCGGGCGCAAGTGGCGTGGAAGGTGCCGATGGTCAGCCCTTGCAGTTGGCCGCCCAGCAACCGTTCGATGCGAGCGTTCATCTCGCGGGCGGCCTTGTTGGTGAAGGTGACGGCCATCAGGCGGTAAGGCTCGACGGAGCACTCGCGGATGAGGTAGGCGACGCGCTGGGTGAGCACGCGGGTCTTGCCCGAGCCGGGGCCGGCCAGGACGAGCACAGGGCCGTGGACGGTGGTCA
>JACNHM010000167.1 GCA_014383605.1 Chloroflexota bacterium | reverse complement strand
GAATCTGGAAAGTCATTCACCACCCGGCGAATGCCATCCTTCAGAACCTTGACATTGAAGTTGATCAGTAAGCCCACCTTGCAACCAGAAAGCTTCAGGTAGGAGAGCAACTGAGCCTGATGAATCGGCATCAGGCGGTCAACGGCCTTAACCTCGACAATGACTGCTTCTTCGATGAGAAGATCCAGCCGGTAACCACAATCCAGTTTAACCTCTCGATAGACCACGGGCAGGGGTTTCTGTTGTTCCACTTTCAGGCCGCGTTGGGCCAGTTCAAAAGCCAGACAGGCTTCATACGCCGACTCCAGAAGGCCAGGCCCCAGAGCGCGGTGCACCTCAATAGCGGCACCGATAATGTTCTCCGTGATCCGGTTTAGATTCTCCCGTTCTGTCATCTCAGCGCTCTCTGCGTTCTCGGCGGTAAACACTTACGTCAAATGATATCGGCAAAGGTATCCTCGGTGTGCTGGAAGAAGATCGTGCCGCTCACCAGCACCAGCAGCGTGATGGCGATGGAGATGACAAACAGCAGGCCGGGAGCTTGAGCGTCGGCCAACTGCTTGCCCAGCAGAGCCCAGCGGAAGCCCTCCACCACCCCGGTCATGGGGTTCAAGCCCAACAGGAACCGAAAGCGCTCCGGGATCAACGTGCTGCCGTAGATCACCGGCGTCAGGTACATCCACACCTGGATCAGGTAGGGAATGATGTACTGTACATCGCGGAAGCGCACGTTGAGCGCCGACAGCCACAGGCCAAAGCCCAACGCCGTCAACATGGTCAGCAGCAGGAAGAGTGGCAGCCAGACCACGGCCATCGTGGGCGCCACTCCATAGTATACCATCAATCCGATCAGCACCAAAAAGGCGATGGCGAAATCCACCAGGCCGGAAAACACCCCGGCGATGGGGATCACCAGGCGCGGGAAGTACACCTTGGTGATCAGGTGCGCGCTGCCCACCACGCTCGTGGAGGACCGGCTCAGCGACGAGGCGAAGTAGTTCCAGGGCAGCAGCGCGGCGTAGGCGAAGATAGGATAGGGCACGTCGCCGGAGGGCACTTTGAGCAGCCCGCCGAAGAGCAGGCTGAACACCACGATGCTCACCACCGGCTGGAGCACGATCCAGACCACACCCAGGACCGTCTGCTTGTAGCGCACCTTGATGTCGCGCCAGACCAGGAAGTAGAGCAGTTCGCGATACTCCCATACCGCCCGCCATTGCAGCGAGACCCAGCCGCGCGTCGGTTCGATCACGACGGTCGGTGGCGATGTGAGTTCAAGGGTCATGCTGGTCCCTGTATGGGTGCTGAGGTGCAGAGGCGCGGAGGTGCGCAGGTGCCAGGGGGCATGGGAGCAGGGGAGCTAGGGAGCAGAGGAGAAGTCATCGGTTGCTCCTCTTGAGAACCCACGGCGTTGGGTTGATGATCATGTTGACCAATTTGCCGATGATGAAGTCATAGGTTTGATGCAGTTCCTGCCCCTCCTCCGGCGAAAGATAGCCGCATTCGACGGCGAAGTGGATCCACGTCTGCGTCTCGGCGGCCTCGGGCTCGGCAGCGTTGAGTTTGCTCACAAAGGCCGCTTCGTAACGCCGCTTCCTCCAGGCTTCCGCCATGTTGGAGCAGACCGACCTCGACGACCGCCGGATCTGGTCCGTCAATGAGTACGTCTCCTCCCGGGGGAACCCTTTGGAGACCGCAAAGATGCGCAGCCGCCTTGAACGCCAACTGGTACACCTCCAACTCCTCGTGGCTCTGTATCACCCCATCACCTCCGCTCCCTTGCTCCCCCGCCCCTCCGCTCCCCTGCTCCCCCGCTCCCCTGCTCCCCCGCTCCCCCGCTCCCCCGCCCGCCCATCTGCTATCAGCACCTTGCCGTTTGACGTCCGGACAAAACCCATGTATAATCTGACCAAAGGAGTGAAAGTCCGTCTTCTACCTGACTGCCTTACCAAGGAGGCTGCTCGTGACCCAAACCGTAGCCCTTCAATTGCCGGATGAGACGCTACAACGCTATCATCGGGCGGCAACCATAGCCCGGAAGGCGCTGGAAGAGTTTCTGGCGGAGCGCCTGATGGAGGTCGTCCCCCCGTTGGCTGCCGATTTGTCGTCCCCTCTGCAAGAGGAATTGAAGGCGCTGGAGAACCTTGACAACGAAGCCTTGTGGAGGGTGGCGCAGAGTCAGTTGTCGCCAGCCCGCCAGCGGTTGTACAGCCGCTTGCTGGACAAGAACAACCGGGGGACTATCACGGAGAGCGAGAGAGAAACGCTGCACGCTATCGGCGAAGAGGCCCGTCGTCTGACGCTGAAAAAGGCTCACGCTTATATGCTCTTGAAATGGCGTGGGCACGGCATCCCCTCGCGAGAAGAGCTGCAAAGCCCCGGATGATCAGCACGCGCATCCCCCGCTCCCTGCGCCAGCGCGTGGTGGCCGCATCCCGTAACCAGTGCGCCTATTGTCACACCCTGACCTCCATTACGGGAGCGCGTCTGGTGGTTGATCACATCATCCCCCAAGCAGCCGGTGGCGAGACCGTGTGGGAAAACCTGTGCCTGGCCTGCCATTCCTGTAACGAGTTCAAGGGTGCGCAGGTTGAGGCCCAGGACCCTCTGACAGGCGAGAGCGTGCCGCTGTTCCATCCACGCCGACAGCAATGGCGCCAACACTTCCACTGGAGTGAGAATGGCAGCGAGATCGTCGGCCTGACCCCTGTGGGGCGGGCTACCGTGGCTGCCCTGAACATGAACCACCCCGCCATCGTAGAAGCACGTCGCCGCTGGGCAAGGGTCGGCTGGCATCCTCCACAAGAGGACCTGTGATTTTGCGATGGCCAAGTTCCTTCAGCAGAGATGAAAGGGTTGATCACCGTCTGTCACGAGTGTGGAACGAAAACCGAACTCCGCCTGATCCGTATCGAGTTCGAACGCAAGTGCGTGCACGCTGCCATGACCGGCATCCCGGCCATGGTATGCCCCCGGTGCGGTACAGAGTACGTACCAGCGGAGATCGCCGGTGATGTCATTGACACGGTCTCTCGCACTATTGACCAGACAGAGGCATTGCTCAAGCGCACCGAGGCACACCGGCGTACACTGGCGCCGCCGCAGCACGCCCTGCGCCCGGAACGGCTGGAACTGGCCCTCGTCTCGTAGTTCCGGCTCTCCCCGTCTTCCCGTCTCGTAGTTCCGGCTCTCCCCGTCTTCCCGTCTCCTTATCCCCTTGTCTCCTCTGCTCCCCCTCACCTCCGCTCCTCCGCGCCTCTGCTCCCCTGCGCCTCCGCTCCCCTGCTCCCCTGCTCCCCTGCTCCCCTGCGCCCTTGCGCCTGTTTGTCATCTGGCTACGACCATGCTATAATGCGGGCTGTGATCTCAGTCGCTAATAGTCAGTAGTGTAAGGTGTCCGAGATGCAAACTGCTCTGCAGTCCCGGCAATTCCACATGCGGCGTGAAGAGATGCGGCGGCAACAGCGTGAGACGTTGCGTCGGCAACGCTATCAGCGCGTGCGGATGGCCGTGGCGCAGATCGCGCCAACCCATCCGGCCATACGCGCCGTGTACCTGTTCGGTTCGCTGGTGCAGCCTGGGCGCTTCACCCTCCACTCCGATGTGGACGTGGCCGTGGACTGCGACGATCCAGCGGCGGAAAGTCGCTTCTGGCAGGCGCTGGAATCGGCCTTGCAGCGCGACGTGGACCTTCGACCTTGTCGAGGGGCGGTGGCCTGGGCGGTAGCCACTCAGGGAGAGTGTGTCTATGAACGAACGGTTCCTCCTGCTTGAGCGAAGCATCGAACGTGATCTGGAAGCCATCGAGCGTCTATATACGGCCATGGGCACCGGTCATCTCGCCGACGATGCCAGCGAAGAAGAGCTGATTGTTGCGGCCTATCGCCTGCACAATCTCTACAACGCGTTCGAGAGCATCTTCCAGAACATTGCCGTCACTTTCGAAAACACCCTGGATGATGCGGCACGCTGGCACGCTCAACTCTTGCAGCGCATGCGCCTGGACGTGATGCCGGTGCGTCCGGCGGTGATTGACGAGACTGCCTACGACGCCTTGGACGAACTGCGCCGCTTCCGCCACCTGTTCCGCTACGCCTATGACGTGGAACTTGATCCGCAACGGCTGCGGTTGGTACTGCGCAAGGCCATGCAGCTCAAAGCCATCTACCGTCCTCAGTTCCAGCGCTTCCTCGATTTCCTGCGCACACTTCGGAGCGACGGATAACCCTGCGTCCCTCTGTCTCCTTCCTCGTCCGTGCCTCCCCCGCTCCTCTGCCCCCCTGCTCCCCTGCTCCTCCGCTCCCTTGCTCCCTTGCTCCTTTGCTCCCCCGCTCCCCTGCGCCTTACATTTTGACAAATCTCGGCGATCATGGTATGATGTAAGCGAAACCCCAGATGTAAGGAGGAAAGCGATGAGCACGGAAATGGCTACGATCACGGCCAAAGGACAGATCACCATTCCCAAGGGAATCCGTCAGGCTTTGGGCATCGAAAGAAGGGACCGACTGATTTTCCTGCTGGAGGACGATCAGTTGATCCTGATCCCCGTGCGTCACCGTCCCTTGCGTGAACTCTACGGGGCACTCCCGGCTACCCGGCCCTACCCCGGACATGAGGCCATTCGCCAGGAGGTGCGCAGCGAACGGGGAGAACGGTTGGCCCGAGGCGACGAATGAGACGCGCCTACGTTGACACCAACGTCATCCTGCGCTTCCTGACGGGTGACCCCCCGGACATGGCAGCCCAGGCCGGCGCCCTCTTCGAGGCCGTGGAGCGGGGCGAAGTCACCCTCGTGATTGATGAGATCGTCGTTGCCGAGACGGTGTGGGTGCTGCACTCCTTCTATGGCCATCCTCATCACGACATCGCCCGGGTGATGCAGGAACTGTTGAGCCACAAAGGGCTGGAAGCCGACGATAAACCGGGCCTGCTGGCCGCCCTACACCTCTTTGCCGAAAAGAACGTGGATTTCGCCGACGCGCTGGTGGCTGTTCACATGGAGCGACGGGGCATGCGGGAGATCTTCAGCTTCGATGGCCACTTCGACCGCCTGCCGGGTATCACCCGGCGGTCGCCGGGCGAGTAGCCGCCATGCATTACTAACGTTCAGCGCTCCTCCGCTCCCTTGCTCCTCTGCTCCTCTGCTCCCCTGCTTGACAACCGCTGTGATTCGTGGTATCATTCAATCAAACTTAACACATCTGTTTAGAAACAGGGATTGATATGGACCAGCTACTCGCCGAGAGGCTCGCACAGGAATTAAGAATCGCCCCGGAACACATCGTCCGGGAAGAACACGAGTTGCTCATCCTGCAGAGCTTGATGGAAAGCCCATTGGGCAATGCCCTGGTGCTCAAAGGCGGCACAGCGTTGCGCCTGGCCTATGGCTCCCCGCGCTTCTCGGACGATCTCGACTTCTCGCTTCTCACCCCCGTGCCCGAGGAGGTCTTCGTGCACGGGGCCGAGACGGTCGCCGGGAGCTTGCCCCAGGTCACGCTGGTCGAAGCGCTCTCCAAGCGGTTCACGCTCTTCGCCCTCTACAACGTGCGGGAGCCTTACCTGCCTTATGCCTTCTCCATCAAGCTGGAGGTATCCACACGGCCGGAGACCTGGGAAGGAGAGCAGGATTTCTCCCTGCGCCTGTTGACCAGCCCGGTGACACCGGTTACGGTCCTGGCCCAGGTGGCCACCCTGGAGAGGATGTGGAGCGACAAGCAGGCTGCGCTGGCCGCTCGTCGTCAGCCCCGCGACCTGTACGACCTGTGGTTCATCGCCCAGAAGCTGCGCCGCGTCTTCACGCCCGACCTGAGCGGTTTCGACCGCAAAGCCATACGGCGGGAGTTGCGCAAATATCTCCCCTCAAGTCACTGGCAGGTGATTGAATCATGGAGCGAATGAAGCCGAAGGATATGGCGTTGGTGCAAAGGCTGCTGAGCCTGGATAAAGCCTATTTCAGCCCGGCCGACCTGGAGAAGGTCCTGGGCCAGAAACGCCCTGCTCTGTACGTCACGCTGAACCGTCTGGTGAAGTACGGCGTGCTGGTGCGGCTGCGGCAAGGGGTGTATCAGGTCGTCTTGCGGGCAGCGGATCTCCCGCGCATCGCCAATCAACTGGTCTATCCCTCGTACCTCTCCTTCGAGTCGGCCCTGTCCCGCTACGGTATCCTGAGCCAGGTTCCCTATACCCTGACCTTCGCCACACCTCACCGCAGCCGACGGCTGACCCTGGCCGACACCGTGGTGGAGTTTCGTCAACTCAAAAAAGACCTCTTCTTCGGCTACACGATGGAGGGTGGGGTCTACGTGGCTGAGCCGGAGAAGGCGCTACTGGATCAGCTTTACATGGTGTCTCGAGGTTTGTCTGGCCTGTCATGGAACGAACTGGACCTCTCCTCCCTCGACGAGGAGCGATTACAGGCCTACGCCATCCGCTTCCCGACAACTGTGCTGAGGTGCGGAGGTGCCAGGGAGCGGAGGTGCGGAGGTGCGGAGGAGCCAGGGTGCAAGGGTGCAGAGGTGCTGGGGAGCAGAGGGGCGGTCATCGGTTGCTCCTCTTGAGAACCCAAGGTGTTGGGTTGACGATCATGTTGACCAATTTGCCGATAATGTGCGGAGGAGCAGAGGCGCGGAGGTGCAGAGGTGAGATCATCGGTTACCTCGCTTCATTAGCCACGGTTCCGGGCGAATGATCATGTTGACCAGCTTGCCGATGATGAAGTCATAGGTTTGGTGTAGCTCCTGCCCCTCCTCCTGCGAAAGATAGCCGCATTCGACGGCAAAATCAATCCACGTTTGGGTTTCCGCTGCTTCCGATTCAGCATCATTGAGTTTGCTCACAAAGGCCGCCTCGTAGCGCCGCTTGCGCCACGCTTCGGCGGTGTTTGAGCACACCGACCTCGACGACCGCCGGATCTGGTCCGTCAACGAGTACGTCTCCTCCCGAGGGAACCCTTTGGAGACCGCAAAGATGCGCATCGCGGCATCGAAGGCCAACTGGTACACCTCCAACTCCTCGTGACTCTGTATCACCCCATCACCTCCGCTCCTCAGCTCCCTTGCTCCCCTGCTCTCCTGCCCCTCTGCTCCCCTGCACCCCTGCTCCCCTGCTCCTCGTCTCCCCATCACCTCGTCTCCGAGGCCCACCGCACCCCCTCCGCCCGTTCCTCGTCCTCAATGTAGGTGTACCACCAGGCCCGCAGCGACAATTGCCCCTGGCCGTTCTCTACCGTGCTCCAGAGCGCCCGCCCGGCTTCTAACTGGCCGTTGACGATGAGGGCTTCGCCCAGGAGTTGGCGCAAGGCAGGGGATTGCGGAATGCGGAATGCGGATTGCGGATTTATGCCTTCCGACGCGGCTTGCAGATGGGTCAGGGCGGCGGCGTAGTCGCCCCAGGCCAGTTGCAATTGTCCCAGGCGCTGGTTGGCGGTGACGTTGGTAGCATCCCAGACCAGCGCCCGGCTGAACTCGGCCACGGCCGGCGTCAGGGTGTCGCGATGCTGGTGCCGCACGGCGTCCTGGAGCGGATATTTCGGCCATTGGTACACGGCCAGCTCGGTGCGCGTCTGGTGCACGGCGCCCAGGTTGGAGAAGACCAGGCCCAATAGCGGTCGCCGCCAGATCAACGCCCCGGCCAGCAAGCCCACCGCCAGCAACACGCGCACTGCGGACTGCGGAATGCGGATTGCGGATTGCGGAATGCGGACTTCTGATTTGTGATTTGCCGATTTGCCGATTTGCTGATTGGCCGCCGCCAGACCAAAGGGCACGAACAGAAACGGCAATGTGCGGCTGGCATACAACGTCGCATCCACCAGCCCGTGCACCAAAATCACGACGACTGCCCAGGTGGCAGCATTGCGGATTGCGGATTGCGGATTGCGGATTGCGGATTTGTGATTTGCTGATTTGTGATTTGCTGATTTGCTGATTTGCTGATTTGCAGATTTGCAGATTTGCGATTTGCGACTGGCGACTTGCAGCCAAAAGAATGCCACTATCAGCCAGATGAAGGCCAGCAGCCCGAACACCCCCTGCTCGACGGCGATCTGCAGGAACAGATTGTGAGCGTGGGTGATGAAGCCGACGTGCAGCAGCAGCACGTAGGTGGAATAGACCATCATGAAGCAGCCCAGGCCGCTGCCGGTGAAAGGGTAGTCGCGCAGCAGCGTCAGGGCCTGGCGGTAGAGGTCGAAGCGGTTGAGGGCCGTGCCGCCGACAGGTATGCTGCCCAGCCAGCCGGCCAGTCCAGCAGTGCTCAGTCTGCCGGCCGCCCCGGGCCACAGAAGCAGGCCCAGGGCCGCGGCGATCACCGTCACGGCCAGGGCGTCGGCCAGGCGCACCCAGCGTTGCCGCAGCCGCCGCAGCAGCCACAGCGCGCCGGCCACGCCCAGGGCCAGCCAGGCGCCGCGGCTGCCGGTCATGATCAACGCAAAAGTGACGAGAAGAAGAGTGAACAGGGAAATGATGCGTGAAACGTAAAGCGTGAAACGTAAAACGTGAAACGTGAAACGTGAAACGTGCTCCGGCGACCTGCGACCTGTGACTTGGGACTTGCGACTTGTCAGCACCAGGGCCAGGTTGATGGGCCAGACGAGGGCCAGGGCGCCGGCCAGGACGTTGCCGTTGATGGTGGGGCCGGGCACGCGGGGCGTGCGAGCGGCGATCCAGGTCCCCAGCCGGGTGATGGCGGTAAACTTGGCCGGCTCGGCCACCCAATCGCGCTGCGTCACGAAGTAGACGCCCAGGACGGCGGCGAAAAGGCAAAGGCCCAGAGACCAATGACGAATGACGAATGACGAATGACGAATGTTGCCGATTGCGGATTGCGGATTGCGGATTGCGGATTGCGATCCTTCGGCCTCGCTCAGGACGGGTTTGCTGATTCGCTGATTCGCCAAGGCGTAGTAGAGGGCGACGCCGCCCACGATGAGCCAGAATTTGGGCCAGGCCAGGGTGCGGTCGTAGGCGGCCCAGAGGCCCACGGCGGCGGTCAACAGGAATAAGAGCAGCGGCCCGTCCAGCGGCGTGCGCACGGTCAGCCGGCGGTGTCGCCACAGCCGCAAGGGCCAGGGCAGGGCGATCAGGGCCAGCGCCAGGGGCAGCAGCCGGGGCTCCTCGGTCATCAGCAACAGCACGGCCAGGCTGGTCAGGGCCAACTCCAGGCTGAGCAGCGTATCAGCCAATCTCTTCAAGGATCACCCACACCGCTCTGGTCTCGAGACGACGTAGTGACGACTTTAGTCGTTCAGGCGCTGCAGAAGCGACTGAAGTCGCTACTACGATGTCCCCACTGTGTATCGGTCGCAACGTGGG
>JACNHM010000372.1 GCA_014383605.1 Chloroflexota bacterium | reverse complement strand
TCCAGGGCAATCGGCCCCGAATGAACCCCGGTGCCCTCCACGGTCACGACGTAGGCGCCGGCGGCCAGCTCCTCGAAGCGGTAGAACCCTTCGGGCCCGATCACCTGCCGCGCCACTTCCATACCCTCAGACGTGAGCACGATGACCTGCCCGGCCCCCTGGGTCACCATCCCCTGGATGACGCTCCCCGCCGGCGGCGGCAGGGTCAGATCTACGATGATCACGTTATGTCCATCCAGCACGAACGGCGCTGAGTGCACGTCGCTGCCGGCCACGGCCACGACGACCGTTCCCGCCCCCAGCCCAGCGAAGCGGTAACGCTCGTCCGCGGCCACCGCCTGGCTGGCGGCCACCTCCTCGCCGCGGAGAAGCTGGACCTCTCGCCCAGCGCCGTGACGCACCGTGCCCTGCACGACGCTCTCCTGCGCTGCGGCTCCTTTCGTCGTTCGCTGGAACACGACGAGGAAAGAATGGTGGAACAGGGTGTTGCCCGGCGCTTCGTCGTCATGGCCGGTGTGCAGGTTGGTCACACGGTCGCTGGGCAGCGGCTGGCCCGGCAGCCCCAGCGCTTCCACCGCGCACACCTGCCACTTCCACATGGGGAAGTTGGTCCCCGGTTCGTTGAGCGGCTTGTCCACGGTGATGACCTGCTCGCCCCCCTCCCAGGTCACGCGGGCCTGGGCAGCAGACAAGCGCGTCCCCACTTCGTCCAGGATGTCCAGGAAGATGTGGTGCTTGCCGCCGTTCTCCTCGGGGGTGAGGTGATGGACGCGCACCGCCCGCCAGTAGAGCTGGCCCTCCTCGACCGGCGCTTCCTCAATGGCCACGCCGTACGCTTCGGCGTCGTTGCCGGGCGGCTCCGGCCCCCACCAGACGCCTTCCGTGACGGCCCGCTTCGGCTCCCGGTAGACAGCGAGCCAGCGCCGCAGGTGCTGTCGCAACCGTTCCAGGATGTTCATGGGATATCCTCCTCCTCAAACAACAGCCGCTCCAAAGCATAGCTATCGCCAGCGAGCCGCGTCACGTCGCAGCCGGCCTGGCGCAGGGCCGCCTCGTCGGCGGCGCTCACCGCCGTCTCGTCGCCGACGATGGTCACCCGCTGCGCCCGCGCCGCCTCGGCCAGGGAGAAACCCGCCGTGGCCCCGCTGCGGCGCAGGTACGGTTGGGCCAAAAGCAGGTTGGTGCGCGTCCCCGGCGCTTCTGGCGGTCCGAACAGCAGGTAGTGGACGATGACCTTCTCGGGCACCGCGGCGGGCAAGACGATGTCCAGTTCGGCGTCCGTGAGGCCATCCACGGTCAGCGGGCGGGAGATGTCCAGGGCCGGCAGGAACAGCTCGTATGTCCCCGCTGCCAGTCCCTCGAAACCGTAGCTGCCATCGGCCCCGGTGTGCGTCTCGGCGATGGCGCTCCCGGCAAGGCGCACCTGGACGGTCACATCCGGCTGCGGCAGGCCGGCGGCGTCGAGCACGCGGCCGCGAACGGCGCTGCCCGCCGCCACCTTCTCCAGCTTGATGGCCGGCAAGGTCAGAGTCCCCGGCCCCGTGACCCAGAGGCCCGTGAACTCCTGTCCGGCCACCTCCAGACGGTAGGAGCCAGGCGGCAACTGTTGGAAGCGGAAGCGGCCCTCAGCATCCAGCGGGGCGCGCTGCGGCCAATCCCAACGGTCCGCCAGCAGATGGGCGACGAGCGGCGGCTGTCCACCCAGCGCCTGCCCCTCGATCACCCCTTGCAGCGGGAAGGTCAGCCGGAAGCGATCCCCCTCGGCCAGAACGACATCGTCGGCGATGCGCCCCAACGTCTCCAGCTCCAGAACATAGGCGCCGGGCGTGAGATCGGGGAAGGCAAAGGCCGCCTGCTCGTCCACGGCAGCGGCCCAGCTCTCCTCGCCCCGCCGCAGGATGAGCCGCCGCCCTGCGGGCAGACCGGGCACACTCCCGTGCACGGCACATCCCGTCAGCGGCTCGCCCAGGGGCTGCAACCGGAAGTTCACCTCGTAGGTGATGGGATCGCCCTCGCGGCCGGGCACGTTCACGGTCAGCAAGCCCGCGGCCACCTCGCTCTCCCAATCCCCCTGCGTGACCTGAAGCTGAAACTCGCCGGCCGTGTGCAGGAACTCGTAGTAGCCGGCGGGCTTGAAGGGGTCCTTGCCCGTGGCCGTCCTGGGAAACTGCGTGCCCGGCTGCGCGTCGGTCCAGCTCATCTGCACGGCGATGCCGTTGAGCGGTTCGCCGGCGGCATTGGTCACGACACCGTAGAAGATGCGGCGATTGCCCGTTTCCTCCCGCGGCAGCAGCCGTTTCTCGGCCACGGCGTAGCGGAAACCGGCCGGCGCGGGGATGGTCAGCTCGGCCGTCTGCGTGCCCCAACCGTCCACGGCGATACCGCCCACGGTCACGCTTTCGGCCCGCAGCCGGTAGAGGCCGGCGCCCAGGGCGGCGAAGCGCGCCCGCCCTCCTGCATCGCTGACAGCGCTCTTCAGCAAGCCTTGCGGCCCGAGCAGAGTGACGGTCACGCCGCTGCGCAGCGCGCCCGTCGTGTCGCGCACTATTGCCTCGACGATGCCGTCCCAGCCGGTGCCCAGCCGCAGGTCGAGCGTACGGGTCTCGTCCTCCGAAAGCTCAATGGATTGTTGCACCAGGCCGTAGCCGGCCACGCCCAGATCATACCGTCCGGCGGCCAGGCCCTGGAAGCGGAAGCGCCCCTCGGCGTCGGTCTTGGCGGTGCGCGCTTCGGCGCCGCCCAGGAAGAGGCGCAGCGACAGGCCAGCCAGGGGACGGCCAGCCACCGTGCGCACGGTGCCTTCGATCACGCCGTTCCCCTGGGCCAGCTCCGGCCGCACGACCGACGGCTCGTCCTTCAGCGCCTGCACGAGGGGCAGTTTCCCGCTCAGGCCGAACTGCAGATCCCAGGCGTTGGTATACCAGGCCATCTGCTCCCAGGTGTAGTTCCAGTCGCCCAACCGGATGGCGGCGATGATCCAGGTGCAGCAAGAGAAGTACCAGGGCGGGGCCTGGCTCTGCAGGAAACGGGTGATGCCCAGTTGCCATTCCATCTGCGTCTGAGGATTCGCCTTGGCATAGCGATTGTCATCCCCCCAGCCGACCACCGGGCCGCCCTCGGTGCTGATCACGGGGACGTAGAAGCCCAGGGCATCGTGGATCATCTTGCCCGCCGCTTCCCAACCGCGGAAACAGTTGGGATCATCGAAGATGGTATCGCCGGGGTTGGCGTTCTGGGCACGCACTTCGTTGACCATCTCCATGTTGCGCCGATCCCAGGCCCAGTTGTTGAACTTGTCGTAGTCGGAACGGCTCATCTCGATTCCCTGAGCGATGATCTTCTCGTAGCTGAGGCCGCTGTAGGCCCAGCGGGCGTAGGCCGCGAATTCCTCAGACGTTAGCGGCCGCCCCTGCTGGTTCACGTCGTCGTCAGGGTAGTCCAGGGGGTGGTTGAGGGTGTAGTTGTGGATGGCCACCCAGGCTCCGTTCTCGAAGAGGTCGCCGCGGCCTTTGCGCACCACAACGCCGACGGGGTTGTCTTTCGATCCGGGGCCCATCGGGGGCAGCGCCGGCAGGCCGCCCAGGCTGATGATGAAGTCGGCGTCCCAGATGAAATTGTCCACGACGACCTCCAACCAGTTGTCGGGCATGGAGCCGCGCCATTCGGCGGGCAAGTCCGGCTCGTTGTTGGTCTCGAAGTAACGCACGCCGTGATCAATCAAGCGCCGCACGGCCTCGGTCTGTCGCCCCGTCAGATGTCCCGGGTTGGGCCGCTCGCGGAACATGCGCACCACGGGCATGATGTCGGCGGCCAGCAGCCGCTGGCACAGCTCCAGCGAGCTACAGCCGCCGTCGTCCATCACCTTCACCCACTTGATCTTCATGGCCTGCAGTTCGTCCATCCAGAAATCCAGTTCCGATCCGGTGGGGTGATAGACACTGCCCGACCAGTGCACGCCGCGGCCGTTGTCATCCTTGGGACGGGGGAAATCCTCAATACGCATCATGTTGGCCTCCTTGCTGTGACACGGAGACAAGGTGACTGGGAGACAAGGAGACCCGTTGGCCATGCGGTCACGATAGTCTCCTTGTCCCCTTGTCTCCCCATCTTCCTCTCACTCTCTGTCGGAACTGCTACGTTGACCAGATTATAGCACACCTTGCGACGGAAAGCAACGGCGCCTGCGCTCACGGCGGTTCGACCCGTGTCAGGACGAAGAGCATGCGCCCGCTGCGCTCGTAGAAGGCCTCCTCCACACGGGGGGCAAGGCCCGCCTCGGCCACCACCTGGTCGAAGGCCTGGCGGCGGCCACGGAACACCTCCTCCTCCGGAACGTGAAACAGGTACACGTTGGCGGGCTCCTGCAGAAAAGGCTGCAGCCGTCCGGCAAAGCCCGCGTCGGGCGCGTTGAGGCGCTCGTAGCCGAAGACCTCCACCGGCTGCACGCGGCCGGAGGTGAGGAAGTACAGAGGGGCCTCAATCCCCCAGTCGAGCACCAACGGGGCGTCGTAGTCGTGTGCATCCAGGTAGGCCGCCAGATCGTAGATGGCGTCGGAATGGGCGGCGTGGCCGCCGCTGGCCGCCAGCGCCCGGTGATACTGCACCGTTACCCCCAGATCTCCCGCTCCCCACCAGAGCACCGCTGCCAGCACAGGCACGAGGGCCAGACGCCCACCCCAGCGTAGCAGTCCCCCGGCCATGGCGCCAACAGCCAGGAACACAAAAGGCAACAGGATGGCATAGTGCGTGATGAAGAGATCGGAGACGGTGAAACTGCTCTGAACGACGACCAAGAGGCAGAAGGCAAGGGGCAAGAGGCAAGAGGCAAGGGGCAAGGGGGAATGGGGGACAAGGGGCGAGGGGCGAGGTTGGCGAGGTTGGCGAGATAATCTCACAGCCCACACAAGCACACATGCAATGGCAGAGGCAAGGGCGAGCCAGGGGGCTGCTCCGTTGGCCAGGCGGTCTCCCAGATACCAGAGATGGTCGCCCCGCAGCAGAGTCAGCAGTTGCTTCAGGCGTTGCACGAAGTTGGCTGCGAAAGCCAAATTCTGCACCCCATAGTACGAGGAGTTGAGATTGCCGAAGATGGAAGCCAGCGTGCCGCCTGTTTGCACATTGAACAGGACCAATGGTGTCAGGGGAAAGAGAAAGCAGAGAACAGAGAACAGCGACCGAGGGATGATAAGGGTCAAGGGATAGGGGTTAGGGGACGAGGCGGGATTGGCACCTGTCTTCGCAGCGTTGCTCATCCGGCGGGCCAACTGGCCGAGGACACAGACGGCGATGGTCGCGCCGATGATCCAGACGAACAGGAGCTTGGCGTAGATGCCCAGTCCCCACAAGAAGGCGGTCAGATAGAGATGGCGGAGCCGGCGCTGCCGCCACCAGCGCAGCGTTGTCAACGCACTGGCGACGGCCAAGGCCGCCGTGACGTTGGTGACAAAAATGCCCTGACGGCTCCAGAACACGAAAGAGGGATTGACCGCCAGCAGCAGCGCGGCGATGGCCGCCGCCCGGCGGCCGAAGGCTTCATAGGCCAGGACGTACAGCAACAGCAACGTCGCCGCGGCGATGAGCAACGGCAGCAGCCGCAGCGCGGGCACGCTGACGCCGAAAAGGGCCAGGAAGGGGATGGTCAGGTAGACGTTCAGAGCGCCGATGTAGTCCTGCACCATGAGCGGCAAGAGACGACCACCCAGGCGAAGACCCGCGCCCCGGAACGTCTGCCCCGGCAGGCCCTGCAGGATCTGCAGGGCGTTGTTACCTGCTTCTTTGGCTTCGTCATAGTGCAGTCCGGGCAAGTCGAGCTGATAGCCCGCCAGGGCCAGGAACAAGGCCAGGGCAAGACCTAGCAGCAGGCCGTCCACACTCCAAAAGCGCAAGGGCGCCTCTTCCGCCGTCGGCGACTGTGTCTCGCCCGCGCAACTTGCATCCTGCATCTTGCGATCTGCCCTCTCTGCAAAGTATGAGCCCACCCGTGCCCCGATGTGTCTGCCAGCGACGCCCGCTAGCGGGCAATCAAGCCCACCTCCGCCGCCATGCTTTCGTAATTCCAGCCGGAGGCATAGATGCGAATACTGTTGATGTGTGCCGGCCGCGTGGCTTGCAGAATCTGAATCAGGTTACCGGATTCGTAGGGATACCAGATGAACGACGGTATCTTCTCCCCGTCCAGGATAGGCCAGTTTTGCTCCGGATCACGAATGTAGAAGCCATGCACCCAAAACTGCTCCTTGCCATACACGTCAGTGTAGTTGAGGCGCACCATCAGCGGGAACTCGGAGCTCATGTAGCCTCCGCCCGACAAGCTCTGGTACATCAACCGGACGTCCAGACGCAGGCTGAGGAAATTGTAGTCCCGTACATCCTGGTCAATGACCTGACTGATGCCCGTCTCCGTGTGAGTTCCTTCCTCACCACGTCGGGAAAAGGAGATGCCCCGTCGGCCATCGCTGAGAACGATCTCTGCTGTCCCCGCCACCACATCGGGGGAATGTTGATAGGTGTCCGTCTGCCAGGAAGGAGCTAAGGGTTCAGTGAAGTTGCCGTTGACGATGAGATTCCGTGCGGCAGGCATGGGCGACGCCGGGGCCTGTCCCCACGGCACCAGAGTGCGCTGCCCCAAGGGCACGATCACCAATTCGCCAGCCGCCACGACCTGCGCTTCGCCGTAGCGCACGGCAATCTCGGTTTGGCCGCCGCTCACCTCCACAGAGTAGCTGCCATCAGTCAACTGCGCCCGACAATGAGGTGTGTGCACCGTCAGATCCAGAGGGCGAACCGCCGACCGGGCAGCCACGATACGCACGCGGCCGCTGAGCACCTGCAGGGTCACGCGATATGGCTCTGGGCTTATACCAAAACGGGGCTCCCGAACCTGATTGAGGAACAACTCGCTGTTGCTATAGAGTTGCACAGTAGCCAGAACCGTCTCGCTGCCCACTACCTGGCCCACGGTCACCATCGCCCGATCCACATCGTCGGTCCTGATGCGAGTTCCCTCAGCGATGGCGCGGGAATCCACTACGCCGCGTGCCTCCTCATAGCCCTGTTCCCACACCAGCGGCTTCCCCTGGATAGGATTCAACTGCGCGGGCAAAGGTACGGCGGCATACAGGATATACCAGCGGATGCTGAGCGGTATGGCCACCGCCAGGAAGCAGAAAATGACAAAGGCCGCGATGAGAATAATCCAGGCCAGTCGCTCTGAGCTTCGACTTTGCATGATCGTCTCTTTGACTTGATGAAGGCGGCCTCTCGGCCGCCGTCCACGCTGCTGGTTGCTGCTCGGGAGGGCGGCAGAAGACCGGGCAGATGTGCGTTTCTGGCGGCTAAAAGCGCACGTTGAAGAAACGAAACTCGCCGCTGGCTGCCCCCCAGGTGGCGTTGACCTCCTGGACATACGCCGACCGGGGGCCAACCGACAGCCGAGCCCGCAACCGTTCCAGGGATTGGCGCGGGCCCTCGGCCACAACCTCCACCGAGCCGTCCCATTGGTTGCGCACGTAGCCACCGAGTCCCAGGGCGCTGGCTTCGTGCTGGACAAAGTAGCGGAAGCCCACGCCCTGCACCCGCCCCTGCACGATGGCCCGCAAACGCTCCAGGCTTTCTGTTGGCTCGTTTGAACCTGACATCAGTGAGACCTGCAAGACCGTGCTTCCTTCAACGGACCAGCTGGAAGAGCCGCACCCGTCGCTCATCCAACCGCCAGAGGCCGGCTGCCCGTACTGCCCCCACAGCCTCTTCGTACTCGGCCCGCGTCAGACGCCGGTTCAGATCGGGGTATTCGTCGGCCCGATAGCAGGGGCGGTACTGATCCATGACGTTGATGTAGGTGTCCTTGGACACCTCCTGCGCCAGGAAGCGAGCGATCGCCGCCGTGCCGGCCAGGTCGTTGGGCAGCACCAGATGACGCACCAACAGCCCGCTCAGGGCCACGCCCCGCTCGTCCAGGGCCAGGTCCCCCACCTGGCGGTGCATCTCCTTCACCGCCGCCTGGTTGACCGCCGGATAGTTCTTCACCTTCGAGTATTTGCGGGCCACCGCCTCGTCGGCGTACTTCATGTCTGGCATGTAGATGTCGAAAACGGTATCCAACAGCCGCAGCGTGGCCATCGAATCGTAGCCGCCGCTGTTGTAGACCAGTGGCAAGCGCAACCCGGCCTCGGCAGCGATCAACACGCCGGCCAGGATCTGCGCCACCACGTGGCTGGGCGAGACGAAGTTGATATTATGACAACTTTCAGCCTGCAGTCTGAGCATCATCGCCGCCAGCGCCTCCGGCTCTACCTCCCGCCCCGTCCCCATCTGGCTGATGTCGTAGTTCTGACAGTACTGGCACTGGAGATTACACCAACTGAAAAAGATGGTTCCCGAGCCATGGCTGCCGACCAGCGGGTCTTCCTCTCCGAAATGAGCATGGTAACTGCACACCACCGCCCGCTCGCCCGTGTTGCAGCTCCCTACTTCCCCCCGCCGCCGGTCGACGCGGCATTCGCGGGCGCAGAGGTCACATTCCCGCAAGCGCTCGTAGGCCACGGCGACCCGCCGCTGCAACTCCCCAGAGCGATGCAGGGCCAGATACGCCGGCTCAAACCTCCCTGCCGCCCGATCCTCTCCCACTCCCCCTGCTCCCTTGCGCCTTTGCACTCCTGCGACCCTACCGCGTCACCAACTGACCGCTACCTGCTGCAGTCGCCAATACTTATCGCGATACTGCAGATACTTGTGTTGCTGCCCAAACTGGTAAAGATCGCGTGTGACGGCCACGTCCTGCTCGCAGTAGGCCAACACCTCATCTATCAGGCCCTGCCTGTACCAGCGCACGGACTGAATGCCATCGGCGGACTTGTTCGTCCCCAGCGTGGCTCCGGCCAGGGAATCCAGACTGACCCGGAATCCCAGCCGCCGGTAGATGTGCGCCAGCATATCCACTGTGGGCAACTGCTGCAGATCTACGTTGGTGTAGGGGCGCAACACCTCATAGTCAAAGCGGAGGACGTTGAAGCCCACCACCAGATCGGCTGCCTGCAGCTCGGCGACCAAGTCGGCGACCTGGTCCTCGGTGTAGTGACGAAACAGGCCGTCGCTGGTGCTGTACGTTACGGCAGCCGCCAAGCCCAGCCGAGCGATGTTGCGCCAGCCGCCGACCTCATCAATCAAACGCTGCGTTTCCACATCGAAGAAAACCGTGTTGCTATCACCGTTCGCCATCGTCTCTCCTCAACTCGCATTGTCGCCTATTCTACCACAGACAGGCCAGCACGGCAATCCTGGCTCATTATACCCCAAGCTGCGCAAAGTGAAAAGCGC
>JACNHM010000233.1 GCA_014383605.1 Chloroflexota bacterium | reverse complement strand
CAGATAGTCCACCAGCCCCATCAGCCAGAACACGTGAGCGCGCAACTCCTTGTGCCAGGGCGGCCACAGGAAACGCCAGGTCTCGAACTCGGTCCTCAACTGCACCCGCAGCAGCGCGGCTACCAACTGCTCGCTCCCGCGCAACTCAACCCGCTTGGCCAGGACACGCCCCGTCTGAGAGAACTCTCCTGGCTCACGCCAGATCTGGGAAGGGGTGATGGTCAGCTCGCCGTAGCGCTTACTTTTCAGACGCAGACGTCGCACAGGCCGCCCACCATCCTCGGCCACGAAGCCTTTCAGCGGCAAGGGCTCCACGGACAACGCCACATCGAGTGGAAAGTGGAACGCCCATTCTCCAGACTGTGGATCGTTGCGCAAGACAAAGTTCTCTTTCGGCACCGACTCGGCGATCTCGGCCAAGGTGCAGCGGTGCGCCGCCAGCGGTTCGGCCAGATCGGCCCCCAGGGCGAACTTGCCCTTGCTGCCCAGGGTGATCTGACCGTACCTGCGGACGTAGTGCAGGGTCAGTTGTTCGATGAGGTCATAGGTGCAATCAATGGCAAAACCGGTCAAGGGCCGCTTGCTGCGATCTTCCTGGGCAGCCTGCCACGAACCACGAAAACGCTGCAGACTTCCCTGCTCACGACGAAAGGCCCGTGCCAGCGGGGCAGCAGCCAATCTCGTGGGGTGATACCGCTCCAGGTAGCGGATGTCCACATCTCGCGGGCCGACGATGTAGGGCACCAGCACATCGAAGTCCACCGTGTCCTCGGTCACTTGCTCCCGCACGAGGTAGATACCGGCCACGGTTAGAAGACCGATGATGCCCAGAGTGATGGCCGCCTGAAGCACTTGCCAGCCGATGCGGTCTGGGGACCACAACCATTCGAACAGGATGTTGCTGAGGTAGTTGACCGCCAGTCCCAGGAGAACGGCGGAGATGAGCACCCCGACGAAGAGGACGAAGGGACTGTTCTGCTGAATGTGTTGCCACGTCTGGCGTGCCGAGTCTCGCTGAATGCTCATCAGTGCTCCCGCGGGGCCGGCAGGCATTTACCCGTCGCCGCCAAACAACAACGCCAGCAGAGCGAAAGGCTACTGCCTTTCACATCACTGGCGTCAGTCGCGCACACGTTTTGCGCTTGGCGGCCCCTATCTTCGATTCTCCCCACTGGAAGAGCGTGCACTATCACCGTAGAACCCTCCGATGCGGCAACGCGGGCTTACAACACACATACGCTTCAATCCTTGCTCAGCATATCACAAAACCAGGTTCTTGTCAAAAAAGGACGCTGTTTGTTGCATCTTGAAGGGTTGTGATTCACTCCTCTTCTGTGGAATCAGACCTTCCTGCCTCTTCTGTTCCCTCTGTCTCCTCTGCTCCCACGCTCCCTTGCTCCTCTGCTCCTTGGCTCCCTTGCTCCTCTGCGCCTGGTGTCCAGCCGCGGTGCCGCAGAAAGAGCATGGCCACAGCGAAGACGATGCAGGCGATGGCGATGAGTTGCGCCGTGGCCAGCTTGCTGCCGCCCACCAGCCAGGCGTCGGGGCGGAAGAACTCCACCCAGAAGCGCCCCAGCGGGTACCAGATGAGATAGGCGAAGAAGATGTCGCCATCGCGCAGCTTGCGCGAGAACTTGCGGCCCAGCCAGAGCATTAGCCCGAAGCCAACGAGGTTCCACAAGGCCTCGTAGAAGAAGGTGGGATGGAAACGGGTGGCCTCGGGCAGCTTGTCGCAGATGAAATTACCGTAGCGGTGGTCGCAGTCAATGGGCACGCCCCAGGGCAGCGTGGTGGGCTGACCGTACAGCTCCTGGTTGATGAAGTTGCCCAGGCGGCCGATGACCTGCGCCAGCAGCAGCCCCGGCGCAGGGATGTCCAGCCAGCGCAACAGGTTCAGCCTGGCGAAGTGGGTGTAGAGCACGACGGCCACGACGCCGCCGGCCACCGCCCCGTAGATGCCCAGGCCGCGGAAGCCGCCCCGCCAGAAGGCGATGATCTCGATGGGGTGCTCCCTGTAGTACTCCCAGCCGACGAAGCCGCCTTCGGGCGAGGAAAAGACGTGGTACAGCCGCGCCCCGATGATGCCCAAAATGAGACAGTAGGTCAGGACGTTCCAGACGTGCTCGGGGTCTTCGCCCCGCCGTTTGGCCTCGAAGGTGGCCACCACGGCGGCCAGAACCGCGCCGGTGACGATGAGCAAACCGTACCAGTGCACGGCCAGCGGGCCGATGCGGAAAGCAACAGGGTCCATGATTTCTCCTCCTCGGATAAGATTGGGCGCATTATACCACACCTCTTTCCAGGGGGCGAAAGCGTAGGGGCAACCCTTGCGGTTGCCCAGGGGGTGTAGGGGCGACCCTTGTGGTTGCCCGGGGCAGGTGGTGTAGGGGCGACCCTTGCGGTCGCCCACGGGCAGGCGCAAGGCCTGCCCCTACACGGCAGATTGGGGGGTAGGGACGATGGTTTCCCCTGAGTTTATCGAGGGGCGGTCGCCCACGGGCAGGCGCAAGGCCTGCCCCTACTTGCAAGCGAACGAGGGGTGTGGTATCATGCGCTGTACCAGACTGGAGGCAGAACACCGGTGATGAATGTGCTGTTGACAGGGAAAAGAGGCGTCGGCAAGACCACCGTCTGCCAGGCGGTGGCTGAACTGGCCCGCGCCTGCGGATTTCGGGCCCAGGGCCTGTTGACCCCTGCTCTGCACGACGGCAACGGGGCAAAGATAGGCTTCGAGGCGCTGGACGAGGGCAGCGGCCAGCGCTGGCTGCTGGCCCACACAGAACAGAGTCTGGATGGGCCCCGGATTGGGCCATACACCTTCGACGCTGCCGGCCTGGCCCGGGCGGTCGCGGTGCTACAGCAAGCATGCGCGGCCCCGAGCGATCTGCTCATCGTGGATGAGATCGGCCCGTTGGAACTGGAGAAAGGTGAGGGCTTCGCCCCGGTTCTGGACAGCCTGCCGCTGACGGGGCCGGGCCACGTGCTCATCGTCGTGCGGCCGGCCCTGCTGCCGGCGCTGCGGAGCCGCCTGAATCGAGCGGATTTCAGCATCTACACCGTCACCGAGGACAACCGGGACATCCTGCCTGCCCACATCGCCCAGGAGCTATGGCCCCATGAGAACTTCAAACTTCAAAATCCAAACTTCAAACCCTGAATGGGTTGGTCATGTCTTGGCATTTCATGCCTTGCCTGAGCCCTTTGAGGTTTGAAGTTTGAGGTTTGGAGTTTGGGCGGTTCCCTATGATCGAAGTCGCTGATCTCAGCATATCGTACGGAAAACAGAAAGTTCTGGAAGATGTATCCTTCCGGGTGGCACCGGGTGAGTTCGTGCTGCTCACCGGGCCTTCCGGCTGCGGCAAGAGCACCCTGGCCCGCTGCCTGGCCGGCCTGATCCCCCATTCCTCCGCGGCGGAAACGGTGCAGATGTCCGGCTCGGTGCGCGTGGACGGCCTGCTGACCGGCGAGCATTCCGTGCCCCGGCTGGCGACCCACGTGGGGCTGGTGTTCCAGAACCCGGCCACGCAGCTTTTCTGCCTGACGGTGGAGGAGGAGGTGGCTTTCGGCCCGCGCAACCTGGGGCTGTCGCCGGACGAGGTGGCCCAGCGCGTCCGGTTTGCACTGGCGGCGACGGGCGTCGAGCATCTGCGCCAGCGAACGGTGAACACGCTCTCCACCGGCGAGCAGCAGCGGGTGGCCATCGCCGCCGTGCTGGCCATGCGCCCGCGCATCCTCGTCCTGGACGAGCCGACCTCCAACCTGGACTTGAGAGGCACGCGGGCGGTGCTGGACACGCTGGAAAAGCTGTGCCGCCAGCACGGCCTGACCGTGCTGGTCATCGAGCACCGGCTGCACGACCTGGGCCGCCTGGCCGACCGCATGTTGGTGATGGACGGCGGGCGCATCGTCGCCGACGACACGCCGCAGCGTCTCCTCAGCCGGAAGGGGTTCCTGGCGGAGTTGGGCGTCCGTTACCCCTGGCACGTGCTGCAGGACGACTGGTCAGCAGTGCTGCCGGGCGGGCTGGCCCCGCGTCTCCGGGACGATGGCCAGCCACCGCTGGTGGAGCTGAAGGGCCTCCAGGCGGGCTACGGTCGCCACGCCGTGCTCAAAGGGCTGGATCTGGCCATTCCCCGCGGCGAGTTCGTGGCCCTGGTGGGGGACAACGGCGCCGGCAAGACGACGGTGGCCAAGGTGCTGGCCGGGCTGCTCAAGCCCCAGCGGGGGAAGGTAACCTGGAACGGTGACGCCCGCGTGGGGTTGCTGCTGCAGAATCCCCTCAGCCAGCTCTTCTGCGACAGCGTGGAGGAGGAAGTGGCTTTCGGCCCGCGCAACTTCGGGCATCTTTCCGGGGAGCTGCTGGATGAGGTGCTGGAGGCTACCGCTTTGCAGCCGTTGCGCGCCCGCTGCCCGTACGCGCTCAGCAGCGGGCAGCAGCAGCGCACGGCGCTGGCCGCCACCCTCTCCCTCAGGCCGGAATTGCTCATCCTCGACGAGCCGACCATGGGCCAGGACTGGCGACATCTGAGCGGCTTCATGGACTTCCTGCGCCAGCTCAACGCCCAGGGGACGACCCTCCTGCTCATCACCCACGACTACAAGCTCATCTGCCGCTACGCGCAGCGCATCGTCGTTTTGCAGGATGGCCGCATCGTTGCCGACGGCGCACCGCGTTTGCCCCTCACTGTCCCAGGTCAACCTTTCGCACAAAGCAATCTGTCGATTTCCCAACCTACCAAGTTACCAGTTTCCCAATCTACCCATTCACCGAGGGAGCTATGAGAAAACTCACCACCCGCGATCTGACCACCATCGCCATCTTCGGCGCCATCTGGGGCGCGCTGGAGATGACCCTGGGCTCGTACCTGCACGTCATCTTCCCGCCCGTCACCACGCCGCTGGTCGGAACCGGCACCGTCATGACGGCCATCGGCATGATCGTCGCCCTGATGGGCTACCTGTTTGTGCCCCAAACCGGCGCTGTGCTGATGATCGGCGTGGTCACGGCCATCCTGAAGGCCCTCAGCATCGGCGGCGTCAAGCTCTCGCCCATGCTGGCCATCATCATCGAGTGCCTACTGGCGGAACTGGGGCTATTGCTGGCCCGCAAGCCGAGCCGCTGGGGGTTCGCTTTGGCCGGCGCGCTGGCGCTGCTGTGGACCTTCTTCCACAAGTTCTTCGGCTCCTACGTCTTCCTGGGCAAGAACATCACCGAGGTGTACCTGGGGCTGCTCAAACAAGGAGCGCAGGCGCTGGGCATTGACGTCAGCCTGGCCCTCATCATCATCGCCGCTTTCCTGCTCATTCGCCTCGCCATCGGCGGTGCGGCCGGCTGGCTGGCCTGGGAATTGGGACGGGCGGTGCGCGGCCGGCTGGCCAGGTAGCGAGGGAGCAGGGGGGCAAGGGTGCAGGGGGAGCAAGGGAGCAGGGGGGCAAGGGTGCAGGGGGAGCAAGGGAGCAGGGGAGCAAGGGAGCAGGGGAGCAAGGGAGCAGGAGCGGTGGAGATCAGCGGGGCGTGGCAAAAGGCTGGGGGAGCACACTTCAGCATCTGGGGTTACCTGATCTTCTTGATCTGGGCGGTGGTCACGGCCATTCTGGCGCCGGGGGCCAGGGTGCTCGTCGTCCTGGGCCTGGTGGCGACCTTCTGTGGCCTTTTCTGCGCCGGCAGCCTGCGGCTTGTCCGCCGCCCGCAGTTCTGGCTGCTCATCGTTTCGGCGCTGCTTTTGAGCCCCTTCTTCATCGGCGAGAAGGACGTGATCCTGTGGGGTCTGCGTCTGTCGCGGCAGGGCTTCTGGATTGGTCTGTGGATGGCGGCGCGGGCGCTGAGCATCGGGCTGGCCTTCAACGGCTTCGCCAGCAGTGTCTCGGTGGCCGAATTGGCCACGCTCTTCGAGAGAGCGGGGCTGAAGGGGCTGGGCTTCGCCCTGGGCGTGGCCTTCAATGCCTTGCCCACCATCCAGGAGACGGCGGGTGATGCCTATACGGCCATGCGGCTGCGCGGCGGCTTCCGGCGTGACCGCTTCGCCGCCCTGAAGAAGCTCCTCGTCACCATCGTCGCCGGTTCGCTGCGGCGCGGCGAGGAGATCGTGGACGCCGCCGAGGCCCGCGCCTTCGACCCTTCGCGGACACAAGGCCGGCTTGCTCACCCCACCCGCGCCGACGTCCTGCTGGCGTTCGCCTTGCTGAGCTGCGGCCTGGCCATTCTGATCCCGGCTCCCTGGGGAACGCTGCTGGAGGGGTAAACGAGATGCGCGAGATCAACGTGGTGATCATCGGCGGCGGTTCGCACAACTGGTCGCCGAAACTGATGGCCGACCTGGCCTTGACGCCGACGCTGCGCGGTCGGCTGACGCTGCTGGACATCAACGCAGAGGCCCTGGCCCTGATGGTCAGCCTGGGCCAGAGGATGATGGACGAGCTGGGCGGCCGCTTTGACGTGCAGGGCACGACCGACCTGGCCGTGGCGCTGCGCGGCGCCGACTACGTGGTGCTGACCATCAACACGGGCGGCTACGAAGCCACGCGGCAAGACCTGGAAATCCCCGAAAAGTACGGCCTGGTGCAAACGGTGGGCGACACCGTGGGGCCGGGCGGGCTGATGCGCGGCCTGCGCAACATCCCCGTGGTGGTGGAGATCGCCCAGGAGATGGAGCGGCTCTGCCCCGACGCCTGGCTGCTGAACTATTCCAATCCCATGGCCATCCTGACCCGCGCCGTGGCCGTGGCCACCGACGTCAAGGTGGTGGGCCTCTGCCACGAGTTACTGGGGCTGGAGCGCAAGCTGATGACCGTCCTGGGCATCGCGGCGCGGGGGCGCATCAAGTTCAAAGTAGGAGGCATCAACCATTTCTCCTGGGTCACCGAGGCCACGCTGGATGGCGAGGACCTCTTCCCCCGGCTGCGGGAGTTCGCCCGCACCTGGCAGCCTGACGTCTCCTACGACGACTTCTCGCCCTACGACGATCTGGGGCTGGTCAAGCTGCGGTTGCTGGAGACCACCGGACTGCTGGGCGTGGCTGGCGACCGCCACATCGTCGAGTTCTACGGCTACTTCATCACGCCGCCATCGGAGTTCGGCTGGGTGTACGGCGTCAAGCGCACCACGGCTGGCGATTTCGAGGCCGAGTACGCCCGCAACGGGCGGCGAGCGCGAGCCATGCTGGCAGGCGAAGAGCCGCTGCCCTCATCTTCCTCCGGCGAGATCGCCTTCCAGATCATCGAAGCCATCGAGCGTGACCTGAGCCGCCAGTTCTTCGTCAACCTGCCCAACGTGGGCCAGATCGCCAACCTGCCGCTGGACAACGTCGTGGAGACCTACGCCCTGGCCAACACCCGCGGGCTCACACCGCTGGCCTTCGGTGAGCTGCCGCCCAGCGTGGCGCCGCAGGTGCGGCTGCATTCGGAGATCCAGGAGATGATCGTGGAGGCAGGACTCACCGGCGACAAACCGCTGGCCTTGCAGGCCTTCCTGCTCGATCCCATGATGCGGGACTTCGACGCCGGCCGGCAGATGTTCGAGGAGATGTGCCAGGCGCAGGGGCTGTTCGTGTAAGTGAGGTAGCAGGTTTTGCTTTTAGGGCATGTGGGGGTATAATTCACTCTGATGGATCATGGCGTCTTGTCCCCGTCACCGCCGCTTTTGCCCCGAAGTATCAGGTGACATAAGACTACAGACAAAAAGGAAATGTTAACATGAAGCGAACATCGTTAGCTCTGTTGCTGATTGTCCTGGCGCTGCTGGCGGGCTGCAGATCATCCTCTCCGTCGCCCACGGCTGCTCCAGGCCCTGAGGTCTTACCCACTCAGATCAAGATTCTGCCTACACCGACGCCAGTGCCACCGCCGCCTACGCCCACGCCCCTGCCAGCGCCGACGGCAACGCCAGTCGCCGTCAAGCCGACGGCGACGCTAGAAGAAGCCGCGCCCACACCTACGGAAGAGCCACCACCGACGGTACCGGACATCATGGTCGCTGTCCCGGCAGGGCCTTTCGTCATGGGCAGCGATGGCGGCCCTGGCGATGAGTCACCAGCCCACGAGGTCGTTCTGCCCGCTTTCGAGATAGACCAGTTCGAGGTGACCAACGGGGATTTCGCCACGTTCGTGGAGGCCACGGGGTACAAAACCGATACCGAGAAGGCGGGCAGCGGCAACGCCTGGCGGAAGTACGCCGAGGGCAAAGACAACCACCCGGTGGTCAAGGTGAGCTGGAACGACGCCGTGGCCTACTGCCAATGGCTGGGCAAGCGGCTGCCCACCGAGGCGGAGTGGGAGAAAGCGGCCAGAGGCACGGAAGGGTACGCTTACCCGTGGGGCAACGAATACGATCCGCAGAAGGCCAATGGCAAGGACAGGGGTATTCGCTCCACGACCGCCGTGGGCAGCTTCCCCGAAGGGGCCAGCCCCTATGGGGCCATGGACATGGCGGGGAACGTCTGGGAGTGGACGGCCGATTGGTACGCGGCCTATCCCGGCAGCAGGTATGGATCGGACTACTTTGGGGAGAGGTTCAGGGTCCTGCGGGGTGGTGGCTGGTTTGAGACGGCCGATTTCCTGCGCACGGCGACGCGCAATGCCAATACCGACATCGCAGCCAGCGACGACATCGGCTTTCGCTGTGCGCGTTAGCCATTGGCTCGCCCTGCCTGGGGGCCGACAGTCAGCATTGATTGACCGTTAGCAGAGAGGAAGGGAGGGATGTCTAGAGGAGACGAAGGGCCTGGAATGTAGCACAATTCGCACGATCTAATCAACACATTCAAATTCCAAGGAGGAACCAATGTCAAAGAAGATTTTTAGCGTTGTCTTACTGATCGCCATGCTGGCGCTTCTCGTGCCAGCAGCCGGCGCAGCTCCGCTGCAGGCCGGAGGCGAGGACTACACCATCGCCGTGGCCGACTGGCTGTCCAAGCTGGCCGACAAGTACTTCGGCAACATCATGGCCTTTCCGGCCATCATGGCGGCGACCAACCAGAAGCATCTGGAAGACTCGTCCTACGCTCTCATCGAGAACGCCGACCTCATCGAGCCAGGGTGGAAGCTTTACATCCCCACCACCGAGGAGGCCGAGGCGTTCCTGGCCGAGTACGATCCCGGCAAGCCGGAGATGCTCTTCGGCAAACTGGCCGAGGGCCAGCTCGTCGTCGGCAGTTGGTGGACCGCAGGTGGCGAGGCTGAAGGACTCAACGGCATGTTCAAGATCTACGGCGAGAAGTACCCTAACGTCCAGATCGTGAATGCCACGACCGCTGGCGGCGCGGGCACCAACTTCAAGGCCGTGCTCAAGACTCGCCTCCTCGGCGGCGATCCGCCGGACACCTTCCAGCTCCACGCTGGTCTGGAGGTCGAAGGCTACAGCCCGGAGAA
>JACNHM010000220.1 GCA_014383605.1 Chloroflexota bacterium | reverse complement strand
TTTCCGGAACCGACTGAGCGATCCTGACGCGCGGCGTGCATGGATCATGGATGAGGAGGATCCTACGGAAGCAATGAGTGACTGGATCTTATTGAGACGCTGGTGGGGGATACTCTCGCTGGCTTTGGCCCTGGCCCTCGCCTGGAGCACGGGCATCGCCCTCGCCGAAGGCGGCGCAGTGGTGCGGATGGTCTATTTCACCGCCGAGGATTGCCCGCGCTGTGCGGCGGTGATCGACGATGTCCTGAAGCCGCTGCAGGCCGAATACGGCGATCAGATGCAAATCAAAATGGTCGAGATCTCCGACCCGGCCCACTACGAGATGCTGATCCGCGCCGAGGAGATGTTCGGCGTGATGTCAGAAGAGCGCGGGCTGCCCACGTTGGTCATTGATGGGCAAGTCCTCATCGGCGAGGAAGACATTCGAGAGCAACTGCAATGTCTGCTCGATAGCTGTTTGGGGGCGGGAGGCACGGCCTGGCCCGACATCCCCGGCCTGGAGGAAGTGCCAGTTGAAGGTGGGATTGGTTTGGATCCCGGATTCAGCCTGCAACCGGAAGAAGCGGCAGTCTGCGGCCCGGAGGACGTGGCCGCTTGTGAGGCCCCGGCAGCGATCTGGGCCGCTTACTTCTACGACGTGGGCTGCCAGGAGTGCAGCCGTGCCGAACATGACATCCGCTACGTGCAGAGCAAATACCCCCAATTGCTGATCGAGGAGTTCAACATTCAGGACGATGCCGCCCTGGCGGAATGGCTGGGTGCCCGCGCCGCTGTCCCGGAAAGGCAACGGTTGGCGACCCCGGCCTTCTTCGTCGGCGACGACGTCTTGATTAGCAGCGACATCACCTCGGCGTCGCTGCTGGCCTTGGCCGAAAAGTACGTCGCCTCAGGCGTGGAGCGGGCCTGGGCCGACTTCAATCCCGAGGAGGCCGAGCGGAGCATCATTGAACGCTTCCGATCCTTCGGCATTCTCACCGTCGCTTTCGCCGGCCTGGTGGATGGCCTCAATCCCTGCGCCTTTGCCACGTTGATCTTCTTCGTGTCCTCCCTGACGCTGAGCGGACGCCAGGGGCGGCAGGTGCTGTTCGTCGGTGCAGCCTTCACCCTTGGTGTGTTCCTGGCCTATCTGGCCGTGGGCCTGGGCTTCTACAAAGTGCTTGGTCTGCTGGGCGGCTGGCTGACCACCGTGGGGCGCTGGGTGTATGGGCTGACGGCTCTTTTGTGCGCTGGGCTGGCGGTGTTCAGCCTCCTGGATGCGCTCAAGGCCCGGCGGGGCGAGATAGAGGACATGGCCTTGAACCTGCCCCAGGGGTTGCGCATGCGCATCAACACCTCCATCCGCCGCTGGCGCAAGTCGCAGACCTTTGTGGCCGGAGCTTTTCTCACCGGCGTCGTGATCTCCTTCCTGGAGCTGGCCTGCACAGGCCAGGTCTATCTGCCGACGATCATTCTCATGGTCAGCCAGCCGGGGATGCAGGGACGAGCCTTTGCTTTTCTCGTGCTCTACAACCTGCTCTTCATCCTGCCGCTGGTGGTCGTCTTCATTTTGGCCTACTACGGCACGGGCTCCCAGCAGTTGACCCGCTTCCTCCAGCAGCGGGCGGCGGCGGTGAAACTGGGCATGGCTCTGCTCTTCGCTGCTCTGGCGACGTGGCTGACCATTTCCGCGGTGGCATGACGCGGCGTAAACGGCACTGTTTAGGAGAAAGCCATGACAAGAGTGATCTGCCCGCAGGACAATTGTGTTTTTTGGGACGAAGGCTTCTGCGGAGCTGATGAGATAAGCCTCGACCCCGACCATCTCTCCTGCATCACGATGGAAGACATCCAGGACTTGATGCTGGATGGCGAAGAGATGGACGACGAATGGGAGGAGGAGGAGGAGATGGAGGACGATGATTGGGAGGACGACGACGAGCACTTCGACGAGGATGAAGACGAGTGGTAACCGCTCTCGTTCTTGAGCCATCGCGCCACTTAATGGGCGTGAGCACTGGGTAGCGCGCCGCGCTCTGGTGCGGCGCGTGCAGCAGGCGCATGGGACTCAGTACGCAGCGAGGTCAGTGCGCCGTTTCTTTGTCCGTGACCGAACCTGTCGCCGCAACATGACACATGACACCGAGGGGCAAACGTGCCCCTTCGGCGACGTGTACGTCTTCAATCAATGATAAGGAGTGTTCCGATGAGACACCTACTCAGCCTTGCCGATCTGTCCAGCGAGGAGATCTGGGAGATATTGGACCTGGCCGTGGAACTGAAGCAGGAGTGGCGGCGTGGGGGCAACGCGCCGATCCTCCGGGGCAAAACCCTGGGAATGCTCTTCCAGAAGCCCTCGCTGCGCACGCGCGTCTCCTTCGAGATGGGCATGATCCACCTGGGAGGACAGGCGCTTTACCTCTCCCCCAACGAGGTGCAGTTGGGCCAGCGGGAGAGCGTGGCCGACGTGGCGCGGGTGCTCTCTCGTTACGTGGATGGCATCATGGCCCGCGTCTTTGCCCATGCTGACATCGAAGAACTGGCCGCCTTCTCCCACGTGCCGGTGATCAATGGCCTCTCCGACTACAATCACCCTTGCCAGGCCCTGGCAGATCTCCTGACCATTCTGGAGAAGAAAGGCCGCCTGGGCGGGCTGCGACTGGCCTACCTGGGCGATGGCAACAACGTGGCCACGTCGCTGCTCCTCGGCGGCACGAAGGTGGGCATGGAGGTTGCCTTGGCCACGCCGCCCGGTTACGAGATCACCGAGGACGTGGAGGATCTGGCCACGGCCTTTGCCGCCGAAAGCGGCGGCGGCGTGATCCTGACCTACGAGCCGCAGGAAGCGGTGGCCGGCGCCGACGTCATCTACACCGACACCTGGGCCAGCATGGGGCAGGAAGAGGAAATGGCGAAGCGGCTCGAGATCTTCCCGCCCTATCAGGTCAATGATGCCTTGGTGGCCGCCAGCGGCAAGCGTGACGTGATCGTCATGCATTGCCTGCCCGCGCATCGAGGCCAGGAGATCACCGATGACGTCGCCGATGGGCCGCATTCGGCTCTGTTCGATCAGGCCGAAAACCGCCTCCATGCCCAGAAAGCCGTGTTAGCCTTGCTGTTGGCAAGGAGATAGCAGCGGGACATCGGGAGAGCGGGGTTTGCCTGCCGCCCATCTGTCCATGTACCAATCTACCAATCTACCAATCTACCAATCTACCAATCTACCGATCTACCAACCATCTGACCAATGACCGACTTGCTCAGCACCTTCAGCCGCTTCACCTGGCAGAGCGCCCTCGACGTTCTGCTAGTGGCCCTGATCTTCTATGCACTGCTGCGCCTTTTCCGTGGCACGCAGGCCGTGCAGCTTCTGCGCGGCGTCCTGGTCATCGTGGTGGTGATTCTCCTGGTCACCACCCAGCTCAAGCTGCCCGCCTTCAGTTGGCTGGTGCGCACCTCATTGCCTGCCATATTGCTGGCCCTGCCGGTGATCTTCCAGCCAGAGCTGCGCCGGGCCCTCGAGCGGCTGGGGCGGGCGGCGCCTTTTTTGATCCCGCGTGAAGAGCAGCAGGTGGCGCATCTGATCGGCGAGATGGTGGAGGCTGCGCTCACTCTCTCGGAGCGCCGTCACGGCGCCCTCATTGTTTTGGAGGGAGAAACGGGCTTGCAGGACTACGTTGAGACCGGCGTTCGGGTGGATGGACGGCTGACGGCACAGTTGCTGTTGAGCATTTTCTACCCCGGCACCGCCTTGCACGATGGGGCGGTGATCGTGCGCGGCGAGCGTGTGGTCGCCGCGGCGTGCATGTTGCCTCTGACCGAACGGCCCATGGGGGGCGGCCTGGGCACTCGCCATCGGGCTGCTGTGGGCATCACCGAACAAAGCGACGCCTTGACCCTTGTCGTTTCCGAGGAGACGGGGATCATCTCTGTGGCCCGACGCGGTGGCATCGCTCGCCGGCTGGATGAGAAACGGCTCAGCCGCGTGCTGGAGGCCTTCTACGTGCGGCGTGGCGTGTGGGAGAGACTGCGATGAGGCGCTGGCTGGTGGAAGTGGGCACCGTGGTTCTGGCGCTGGTGTTGGCGCTCGTCGTCTGGGCGGTGGCCGAGCAGGAGAACATCCAGGAGGTGTTGGTGCGTGGTGCGCCGATCACCTTGCAAGGACTGGAGGAAGGCATGGCTTTGCGCAGTGTGACGCCTGACTCTGTGGATGTCAATGTGCGCGTGTCCAAGGACCTCTGGGAGACGTGGCAGTCGGGTGTCGAAGCCGAGTTCGATGCCTACGTGGATGTGGCCGGTTTGGGCATTGGACAGCATCAGCTAGATGTTCAGATTGTCCATCACCAACCGGGTGTGCAGTTGCTGGGCGTGACGCCATCTGAGGTGGCAGTGCAATTGGAGCGCCTGGCCCAGAAGAACGTGCCGGTGCGGGTGGAGGTCATGGATTCGCCTCCCCTGGGCTATGATTGGCACACGCCAGAGGTCACGCCGGCCGAAGTGCTGGTCAGCGGCCCGGAGCATTACGTCGATTCCGTGACCGCGGCTGTGGCCGAGGTCTATCTGCGGACGGCGCGCAGCACGGTGGACTACCGTCGGACGGTATCCCTGCGAGACAAGCAGGGCCAGGCTGTGGGCAGCGTGGTGGAATGGACGCCGCGTGTGGTGACCGTAACCGTGCCCATCGAGCAACGCCCCGGCTATCGGGACGTGCCTGTGCGGGTACGCTGGGAAGGTCAGCCTGCGCGGGGCTATCGCATCAGCGAGGTGGCCGTTGACCCCTCCATCGTGACCCTTTTTGGCAGCCCCGCCGCCATCGAGGCGGTGCCCGGCTACGTGGAAACAGCCCCGGTGAACATTGAGGGGGCCAGTGGTGACGTCGTGGAGCGCTTGGCGCTTATCGTGCCCGAGAATGTCTCCGTCTTCGGCACGCAGAGTGTCGTCGTCAGTGTGGGCATCACGCCTATTGAGGAAAGCGCCTGGGTGCAGCGAGTGCCGGTGATACAGGGATTAAGCGACGCACTGCGAGCCGAACTCTCACCGCAGGCTGTGGATGTTCTCGTGGCCGGCCCTCTGCCCCGGCTGGAGACACTGTCGCCCAGCGACGTACAGGTTGTGCTTGACCTGACGGGATTGAGCGCTGGCACCCACACCCTGGTGCCCACGGTGATCCTGCCGGAGGGCATGCGGCAGGAGACCCTGGTGCCGGAGACCGTCGAGGTCCGGATCACCGAACTGGCAACCCCCACCCCTACTCTCACTCCCACTCCCGCATCCACCCCCACGGCCACAGCAACACGCGTGATCACGGCAACGGCGACGCCCCCTCTGCCTGTGCCAACTGCGACGGGAGGCTAGTGCTGATGACTCGGCCGATCGTCGCTCTCGTGGGACGGCCCAACGTGGGCAAGTCCGCCCTCTTCAATCGCCTGATCGGGCACCGGCAAGCCATCGTCGAGGACTTGCCGGGCACCACCCGCGACCGCTTGTACGGCGATAGCGAGTGGGCCGGTGTGGATTTCACCGTCGTGGACACGGGGGGGCTGGACATCGCCGCCAGTGACCCCCAGCAGCCCAAAGAGGCGCGTCCCGCGCCGCTGGCACGGGACTCGGCCGATTACGTGGAGGAGGTGCGCGCCCAGGTGGAGGTGGCCATCGCCGAGGCCGACGTGATCGTTTTCCTGGTGGATGTCCAGGATGGCGTGACGGCCGGCGATGAGGACGTGGCCCATCGGCTGCGACGAACGGGCAAGCCGGTATTGCTGGCCGCCAACAAGGCCGACAACGCCGCTCTGCGGGCGGCCGCCGTGGACTTCTACGCCCTGGGTTTGGGCGAACCTTTTCCCATCTCTGCCGTGCATGGCACGGGCACGGGCGACCTGCTGGACGAAGTGGTGAGCAGCTTCCCCGCCGGCGAGCTGGAGGAGTTGCCGGAGGCGGTGAAGATCGCCATCGTGGGTCGCCCCAATGTGGGCAAGTCGTCGTTGCTTAATGTCCTGCTGGGCCAGGAGCGCGCCATCGTCAGCCCCATTCCCGGCACAACCCGCGACGCCATTGACACCTTCTTGGAATGGGAAGGTCAGCCGCTGGTGCTGATTGATACGGCCGGCATCCGGCGGCGGGGCAAGATTGAGCGGGGCGTTGAGCGCTACAGCGTGCTGCGGGCGCTGCGAGCCATCCAGCGGGCCGACGTGGTGCTGCTGCTCATTGATGCCACCACGGGCGTCACGCTGCAAGACGCGCACATTGCCGGCTACATCTTGGAAGAAGCGAAGAGCGTGGTGGTCGTGGTGAACAAGTGGGACCTGCTGGAAAAGGATACGCACACCATGACCGAGGTGACCCAGAGGGTGCGCGGGGCGTTGCGTTTCATGGATTATGTGCCGGTGCTGTTCATCTCCGCCCGGACGCGGCAGCGGGTGCACCAGGTGATCCCCACGGCGCTGCGGGTGCAGGCCGAGCGGTTGGTGCGCATCCCCACCAGCGAGCTGAACCGCTGGCTGCAAGAGATTGTGTCTCAGCACGCGCCGCCGTCCAAGCGGGGCAAGCGGCTGCGGTTTTACTACGCCACGCAGGCCCAGGTGGACCCGCCCACCTTTCTATTCTTCGTCAACGACCCGCAGTTGGTGCACTTCACGTACCAGCGCTATCTGGAGAATCGCCTGCGGGAGCGCTATCCTTTCGAAGGTACGCCGTTGCAGCTGGTGTTCAGGCCGCGTAGCCAGGAATAGCGCTGCGGGGTGGGCGAATAGGTCTTTCGCATAGTCACAAACGTCGGGTTTACATCCTGAACCGTCAAGAACCGTATTTTGCGAATTGGGTAGAAGCCCAATCGTATTGGGCGCGGCGTGGAGAGTGGCCTGCCATCCTGGTTTTGATGTCCAACGCCCTTGGCCTGCTAGTCAGCACAAATGGCGGAGCCCCCAACTTGCTGGGGGTGCGGAGCCACGCCCCGGACAAGTTCGGGACTCCGGTACATCACCCGTGGGCTGGCTGTTCTAAGGAATCGGTGAATATATGGCGATTTCGCATAGTCATAAACATAGGATGACAGACACTGCCGGTTTTTCTTTGAAGGCAAGATAGACTATGCGAAGCGCCTTGACGCCGACGCAGCCTATGCTTTTCCGACTGGCACTGTTGTGGGGAGACACGACACACAATGGCAAGATCATGGGTACAGAAGTACTGGCTGGAGATGTTATTGGTCCTGGTGCTTTTGGGCGCAGTGGGCTATTTGGGCTGGCTTGGCCATGGATTGCTGCCGCAGCCAGCACCCACGCCCGAACCGCGTGTCTTCGACGGCCAACGAGCCTACGCCCACGTTCTGGCTCAGACCGACCTTGGCCCTCGGCCCACTGGCTCTGAGGCTGCCGCCGCGACCCGGCAGTACATCATGGCCGAGCTGGCCGCTCAGGGCTGGACAGTGATCACCCAGACGTTCACCTACAAGGACACAGAGATCACCAATGTCATCGGCCGGACGGGGGAGGGACCCATAGCTCTCATCGCTGCCCATTACGATACCCGCCGCCGGGCTGACGCCGATCCCGATCCCGCCCGGCGCGAGGAACCTGTGCTGGGAGCCAACGACGGGGCCAGCGGCGTGGCCGTGCTGCTGGAACTGGCCTATGCCCTCGATCTGGACAAACTGCAGCACCAGGTGTGGCTGGTGTTCTTCGACGCCGAGGACAACGGACACCTCGACGGTTGGGAGTGGGCCGTCGGTTCGACCTACATGGCCCAGCAGTGGGCGCAGGGAATCGCTCCTGGGGCAGCACCGTCTGAGGCTAGGCAGGCCACTCCCACACCGCTGCCAGAGCCTGAGTTCCTCATTCTCGTGGACATGATCGGCGATGCCGACCAACAACTCTACATGGAGCGCAACTCCAGCCCCCAATTGACGCGCTCCCTGTGGACCCTGGCTGCCGATCTGGGCTACGGGGACGTCTTCATCCCGGAGTACAAGTGGGCCATTACCGATGACCACACACCGTTCCTGGCCCAAGGCATTGAGGCCGTGGACATCATTGATTTCGACTATCCATTCTACCATACAACCCAGGATACAGCAGACAAAGTATCACCCGAGAGCCTGGAGCGGGTGGGCAAGGTCCTGGAGGCTTTCTTGGAAAAAGCAGTAGATTGAAGCTCGGCACATTGGAACCTGGTAGCCAATTCACTGGTTCCCAGTTTCCCAACCTACCTACCAATGTACCAATCTACCAGTTTACCATAGAGAGGAAAAAGCCGTGCAACCCGCCGACCGTCTGAGCCGTTTGCCCATGTACGTTTTCGCTTCCCTGGGAGCGCGCATCCGCGCCCTGCAAGCTGAGGGACTGGACGTCATCCGCCTCGATATCGGCAGCCCCGACATGCCACCTCCCGATCTCATTATCGAAGCCTTGCACCGATCAGCCTTGAACCCCGATCACCACGGCTACGCTGGCTACCTCGGCACGCCCGCGCTGCGGCAGGCTACGGCCGATTACTACGCCCAGCGCTTCGGCGTGGCCCTGGATCCCGCCAGCGAGGTCCTGCCGCTCATCGGCTCGAAGGAAGGCATCGTCAACATGGCCCTGGCCTGGCTTGACCCCGGCGACCTGGCGTTGGTGCCCGATCCCGGCTATCCTTCCTACCGCATGGGCAGCTACATGGCCGGCGGCGAAGCCTATGCTGTGCCTCTGCTGGCGGAGAACGATTTCCTGCCTGACCTCGATGCCATCCCCGGCGACGTGGCCGATCGAGCGCGGCTCCTGTGGCTCAACTATCCCAACAACCCCACCGGGGCCGTGGCCCCGCTGGAGTTCTTCGAGCGTGTCATGGCCTTCGCCCGCCAGCACGATCTGCTCATCTGTCACGACGCTCCCTATACCGACATCGCCTTTGATGGCTACCAGGCCCCCAGCCTGCTGCAAGTACCGGGAGCCAAACAGGTGGCCGTGGAGTTCAACTCTCTCTCCAAGTCGCACAACATGGCCGGCTGGCGCGTGGGCATGGCTGTGGGCAATGCTGCGGCCATTAATGCGCTGTTGCGCATCAAAAGCAACGTGGACAGTGGCATCTTCCGGGCCATACAGGATGCGGCCGTCGTGGCCTTAACCGGCGACCAGGGTTGGCTGGCGGAGCGCAATGCCGTCTACCAGCGGCGACGCGACATGATTCTGGCCACGCTGGAGGAGGTGGGCCTCCGCGCCCGCTGCCCTCAGGCCAGCCTGTACATCTGGGCGGATGTGCCGCAAGGCTACACCGCGGCCGACTTCGCCGACAAGTTGCTGCGCGAAACGGGCATCAGCATCACCCCCGGCACAGCCTTCGGCCAATACGGTGAAGGCTATCTGCGCATATCGCTGGGCCAGGACACGGGGCGGATTGCAGAGGCTATGGACAGGCTCAG
>JACNHM010000176.1 GCA_014383605.1 Chloroflexota bacterium | reverse complement strand
ACGACTTGCCCCATCTGCTCCGATATTCTATACCAGATCGGACGTCTTGTCAAATTAGTTGAGTTCGCGATAGGGCAATCCGGCGCTACCCTCAAGAGGTGGGGGAGGAAGGGCGAGGAGACATCCCTCGTGCTCCCCACGGGTTTGAGAACGGGGGGAATTGGTGTACAATGGCGCATATCCTTCAACCAGAACAGGTTGTGATGTATGGAGTGTCTTGGAGCGAGGTAAACAAATGAACTCTAGAGAACGCCTTCTGACAGCACTGCGACACCAGGAGCCCGATCGTGTGCCCATTGACCTGGACGGCATGGCCTCTACCGGCATCATGGCCGTGGCCTACAACCGTCTGAAGGCTCATCTGGGCATGACGGGCGGCGAAACCAAGGTGTACGACATCGGCCAGCAGTTGGCCCATCCGGAGCCGCCGGTTCTGGAGCACTTCGGCATAGACGTGCTTCCTTTGACCCGCGCACCGATGGGCTTTGATCCTGCCCACCCGGCGTGGAAGTCCTGGACGTTGCCCGACGGTTCGCCGGCCTTAGTTCCCTCCGGTTTCCACCCGCTACAGAACGAGCGCGGCGACTGGCTCATCCTGGATGAGGCGGGTCGCATCATCCAGCGCATGCCGGCCGGCGGCCTCTACTTTGACCGGGTGCACCACCCGCTGGCGGAGGCGGCCACGGTCGCCGAGATCGAAGCCTGTGAGTTGCCGAGCATCTCCGACGATGAACTGGTCTGGCTGCGCCGCGAGGCCCGTCGGCTGTACGAAACCACCGACAAGGCGATCATGGGCCATTTCGGTGGCAGTATCCTGGAGGCAGCCCAGAGACTGCGAGGCTGGGAGCGCTTCATGATGGACCTGGCCCGGGAGCCCAAACTGGCCCAGGCGCTAACACAGAAGCTGGCTGATCACACCGTGGCCAACATGCCGCGCTACCTCGACGCCGTAGGCGACTACATCCAGATCATCCAGATGGGGGACGATCTGGGCACCCAGCGCGGGCCGCAGATGTCCCCCGACATGTACCGCCGGATCATCAAACCGTGTCACCGGCAGGTGTACGAGTGCGTCAGGGCCCACTGCAAGGGCGCAGGCAAGCCGCGCCCCTACATCTTTCTGCACTCCTGCGGCAGCATCACCAGGTTGATTCCCGATCTCATCGAGATCGGCGTGGACATTCTGAACCCGGTGCAGATCTCGGCGGCGGAGATGGACCCGGCGCGGCTGAAGGGGGAATTCGGCCGGGACATCGTCTTCTGGGGCGGTGGCGCCGACACGCAGCACGTGTTGCCCTACGCCACACCGCAGGAAGTCCGACAGCACGTGCGGGGGTTGCTGGAGATCTTCGCCCCCGGCGGCGGTTACGTGTTCTGCCAGGTGCACAACATCCAGGCCAACGTGCCGCCGGAGAACGTGGTGGCTATGTTGGAGACGGCGTTGGAATTCGGCCGCTACTCCTGGCTTCATGGTTTGACAAAAAGACGATTTGGAGCGAAAATCTCCGCCGTTGACTTTGTGAACCTGCCTTGAGCCAAAAGGAGCGCTATGCAATGACCTCACGCACGTTACACCTCATCTCTCACACCCACTGGGACAGGGAATGGTATCTGACTTTCCAGCAGTTTCGGTTGCGGCTGGTGGCGCTGGTGGACAAACTGCTCGGCCTGCTGCACAGCGACCCGGACTACCGCCATTTCATGCTCGACGGCCAGACCATCATCATCGAGGACTATCTGGCGGTGCGGCCGCAGAAAGAAGAAGACCTCCGTCGCTTTGTACAGGCCGGCCGTCTGCTCATCGGCCCCTGGCACATCCTGGCCGATGAGTTTCTGGTCAGCCCCGAGGCCCTGGTGCGTAACCTGCTGCTGGGGCGACAGACGGCCCGTCGCTTTGGCGCGCGTATGGACGTCGGCTATGCCCCTGACCTCTTCGGGCACATCGGGCAACTGCCGCAGATCCTGCGCGGTTTTGGGCTGCAGAGCGCCGTGCTGCGCCGGGGCCTGAGCGATGAACCCGTGGAACTGTGGTGGGAAGCGCCCGACGGTTCCCGCGTGCTGCTCTGTTATCTGCGGGACGGCTACGGCAACGTCGCCAATCTGCCGGTGGAGAACGCCGAAGCGCTTGCGGACATGATCGTCCAGGCCGGCGATAGCCTGGCCCCTCACGCGGCGACGCCACATCTGCTGTTGCTCAACGGTACCGATCATCACGAGGCGCAACCCGGCCTGCCGCAAGCTATAGCCCGCGCCGCCGAGCGCCTGGGGGGTGATCGGCTGATCCACAGCACGCTGCCCGACTACGTGGCCGCCGTGCGCGCCGCAGGCATGGACTTCCCCGTCGTTCGGGGTGAATTGCGGCAGTGCAAGCGCCATCACCTGATACCCGGTGTCCTCTCCACGCGCATGTGGATCAAGCAGCGCAACGCGGCTTGCCAGACGCTGCTGGAGCGCTGGGCCGAGCCTTTCTCCTGCTGGGCGGAGCACGTGGACCGGCGTCCGCCCACTGTGCTATTCACCGGCCTGCAGCCGGCTGACCGGCTGCACGGCCCAGACGACGTGTTGCGGCTGGCCTGGCGGCGGCTGTTGGAGAATCATCCGCACGATTCCATCTGTGGCTGCAGCGTGGACCAGGTGCACGACGAGATGGCCGTGCGTTTCGATGAGGTGGAGCAGGTCGGCGAGGAGATCACGCGGCAGAGCCTGGAGTCGCTGGCCGGGGCAGTGAACACCACCACCGCTCGCTCTGTGGTCGTTTTCAACCCCACGGCCGGGCCGCGCTCCGACATCGTCGAGGCCGCCGTCGAACTGCCGGGCGGGCTGGAAGAGGCGGCCTTGCGCCTGGTAGATGAGGGCGGACGGGAAGCGCCGCACGAGCTGCTGGGCCGGGAGGAGCAGGTATTGGCCGATGGGGACGTGACGAGGGCCGACCTGCAGGCCATGATGGGAGGCGTCGCCAACGGCCGGGTGATGGACATGGCTGTGGCAGCGGTGCGCGCCGGGCGACAGGGGGAAGCAGTACAGATCGAAGTCCTCCTCAGCGCGCAGGGGGAGCCCAACCTGGGGGCGCTGGCCGAAGGGATGGCGCGAGTGCAGGCGCTGCTGGCTGGTCAGGAGACCAGCCAGGAACGGGTCACCCGCTGCCATCTGCTGGTGCGGCTGACCCCGCGCCGGCGTTTGCGCTTCGTCGCTCGTGACGTGCCGGGCTACGGGTATAAAACCTGGAAGCTGGAGGCCAGTGGCTTGCAACTTGGAGCTCGCAGCCAGGTTGTTGAGCACTGTGCTTCGAGTATCGAAAACGAGTTCTTCATCGTGGAGGCCGACCCCGCCGACGGCACGCTGACCGTCACCGACCGGCAGACGGGCGCGGTGTATTCTGGGCTCAACCGCTTCGCCGATGGCGGCGACCGCGGAGACGAGTACACCTTCTGCCAGCCGGAGGAGGATCGCTTGATCGTCACGCCTGCGGAACCGCCGCAGATTCGGGTGGAAACGGGGCCGGCGCGGCAGGCGCTGCACATCGGCCTGCTGTACCGGCTGCCGGCATCGCTGGCGGCCGACCGCCGCTCGCGCAGCGCCGAACTGGTGGATGTCCCCATCCAGATCAGGATCAGCCTCAGTCCCGGCGTGCGACGAGTGGACATCCACACCGTGGTGGAACACCGCGCTGGCGATCACCGGTTGCGTGTCCATTTCCCGGCCCCGCTGGTGACGTCTGTTGCGCAGTATGACGGGCACTTCGACGTCGTGACGCGACCGCTGGGCCTGCCAGCAACGGACACCTCCGGCTGGATCGAACAGCCGGCGGCAGAGCAACCACAGCGCCATTTCGTGGACGTGAGCGACGGGCGTATGGGTCTGCTGTTGGCCAACCGCGGGTTGCCGGAGGTTGAGGTCATCCCCGGCGAGGATCGGACGACGATCGCCCTCACCCTGTTACGCTGCGTGGGCTGGCTCTCGCGGGGTGATCTGCACAGTCGCCGCGGGCACGCTGGCCCGGCCTTGCCCACACCTGGCGCGCAGTGCCCTGGCGTGCACGAGTTCGACTATGCCCTCATTCCGCACGCGGGCGATTGGCGAGTGGCTTGCGCTGAAGGGCACGCTTTCGCCGCGCCGCTGCGGGCGGTGAGCACGGGTCGGCACAAGGGCGAGTTGCCTCCGGAGAGCAGCATGATGACCGTCGAGCCGGCGGGCTTTGTCGTCACGGCCATCAAACAGGCAGAAGATGGCGAAGGGTGGATCGTGCGTGGCTACAGCCTGGCTGATGAGGTGATTCGTGTCCACCTGCGGCCCTGGCGGTCTTTCCTTCACGCCGCTCGCGTGCGTTTGGACGAGGAATGGCTGGAGGAGCTGGAGGTGGAGAGCGACGGGGCTGTAGCCTTCGCCGTGCGGCCGCGGGAAATCGCCACCGTGCGCTTTGGCGCGTGAGCATTTCATGCTTGTTGGCTTGCAAGGGGGTGCTTGCGAGAGCGGCCGCTGGCCGCTCTCGCCGCGTTACTTACTACAGGCTTGCATAAGTTCGTTCCGCTTTGGTCGGCTCGCGCTGGACCTTAGTCCAGCGTTATAGAAAGCCGTTGGAAGGCTACACAGGCGGCGGACTAAGGTCCGCCGTGAGCCAAGAACCCGGAACGCATTTACGCCGCGCTGTACTTACTGGCCGTGGAATGGCGGGCGAAGTTGACGGTGAGCTCATCGTTCTCGTCGTAGGCGTATTGGGCGAAGAAGGGCGGCTCGTCGGCGGCCATGCTGAGCAGGCGGGGCAGGATGTGCGGCAAATCCTCCACCAGGTCCAGATCCAGCACCTGTTCCTGGGGCACCCACTCCAGCGTCCCTTCGGACGAGGGCGAGAATTGGCGCGTTGTTGCCGCGGCGGTGAAGACGAAGAGGAGAATGCCCGTTTGCGCATCGCCGGCGTCAATGTGGATCACGCCGCGCAACCGCACGTCGCGCACCTCCAGCCCCGTCTCTTCCTGCATCTCGCGCACGGCGGCGGTGAGCACATCCTCGTCCCGTTCCACATGGCCGCCCACGCCGTTGTAGCGGTTCGGCCAGATGCGCTTGTGCGGCGCGCCGCGCAGCAGCAGCACGTCGTCGCCGTGGGTGATGAAGCTGAGGGTGCGGGGGACGACGTGGTAGCGTCCGCGGCTGGCAGCGACGCCTTGATCGAGTTTACCCATGAGTCTCCTATGGTGGACTCACCACCAAGCCACGAAGACACAAAGCCTTTTTCTTGTCTTGGTGGCTTAGTGGCTTCGTGGTGAGCTTGCTATCCCAGCATCTCCAGGAAGGCGGCAATGCGTTCTCTGACCGCTCCTTCGTTGTAGCGGCGGGAATCGCACATGTCCGCTTCCAGCATCAGTGTGGGCAGCCCCACCTCTTGCCGCATCGCGGCCTGGATGTCGCTTTGCGTCAGGGAGAAGGGCTTGCAGCTCCAGTTGGCGTGCATGACCATGCCGTCCACGGCGAAGCGCCGGGCCAGGTCGGCGACGATGCGGGTGCGGGTCTCCAGGTCGAGGTTGATGTAAACGGCCAGCAGCGTGCGGGCCATGCTGGGCAGTGGATCGTCCACGTCCACCGGCTCGGCGACGGCCCAGGCGTTGGTGTAACTGTCGGTGACGAAGCAGGCGCCGGCGTCCATGAAGGGCCGGAAGAAGCGATACAGCCGGTACCAGATGGCGATGTTGTCCCACAGCAGGCGGTGGCGTTCGCCGGGCACAGCCGCCACGCCGTCGGCCACGCGCTGCTCCAGCTCGGCCTTCAGCTCTCTGTACACCTCCACCGGCTGCCGCGTGCCGCGCAGGGCCACGATGGGCGCCATGGCCACGAAGAGATCAGGGGCGTTGACGGGCGAGGGTTTGTGCATGCCCAGGTCACGGATCTCCCGCCACAGACGGACGGTTTCGTTGGACAGGGCCAACACCTGGCGGAACTTCTGCGGCTTCCAACGCCGGCCGGTCACCTCCTCCGTCCAGGCGATGAGCGCCTGCAACTGCTCGGCGACGTACTGCACGGCGTGGGGCTGCGGCTGCGGCCCGCGCTGGAAGGGCACATCCAGCACGAAGAGCGGCACGTGGTAGTGGTCGGCCAGCGCCTCGTACCACTTGAGCACCGTGCCGCAGATGTTGGTGCAGCAGAGCAGCAGGTCGGGTTTGGGCAGGCCGTTCAGCGGGGCAGTGGCGGGCTGCATGACCGCGCCGAGGTGGCCGCGAGCGTAGGAGCAGAGGTCTTGTGAGTAGCCTGCCGCCTCGGCCACCTCGCAGAGGCCGACGGCCTCGCGGCGGGCGCCGCACAGCGCGCCGTAGTTCTCCGGATAGAGCGTCAGGACGCCCAGCGTTTCCAGGATCTCCACCGGCGCGCCGCTGGTGACGTAGGCCAGCGGTTTCAGGCGAGCCATGAGCTTACGCTTGACGTAATACTGCTCCATGGCCCGGTTGATGGCTTTCAGGCTCTGCAGTCGGGGATAGGTGGGCATGGTCAGGCTCCGATTATCTCCAGGAAGGCTTCGACCCGCGTGCGCATCTGGCCGACGTGGGGCGTCTGCTCCAGTTCGACGAGCAGGTGGGGCACGCCGGCTCTGTCCAGGGCCGCTTTCAGCGTCACGTAGTCGAAGCCGTGGGGCTCACAGAACTTCTGGCGGGCGAAGATGACGCCGTCTGCCTGTGCGTGTACGCACGCAGACAGGTCGGCCTGGCGTGCGCGTACCATGTCCAGCAGGTGCGCATCCCGCCGCCGCTGGGGGTGGTACTTCGTCGGCGTGGTCAGCAGGGCCAGAGCGTGGTCAGCTAACGCTTCCAGGGGATCGCCCGTTTCGGCCACGGGGCGGGCGACATGGCGGCGCCCCAGGTCGAGCAGATCGTCCACGACGCGGCCGCCGGCCTCGGCGATGACCTGGTACAGGGTGGGGTCGGCCAACTCCGGGCCGACGATGATGAGGCGGGGGCCGCCCTGCCCGGTCGTCGGCAGTGCATCCAGCAACTCGGCCAGCCGCGGGTTGTACACTTCCCTGGGCATGAGGAAGGCGGCGCGCAGCGCGGCGTGCAGCGCCGGCGCGGGCAGCCGGTCGGTTGCCTCGTACAGCCGTTCCAGGAGCGCCCGCGTGCGGTTGGAGAGGGCGATGCTCTGGCGCAGCGCGTCGTCGCCGAGCGGTTGGCCGGTCATCTGCTCCAGTTGTTTTCGCAGTCGTCGCAGCTCGGCCAGCAGATAGGGGCGGGCCGCCGGCGCGGTCAGGTGATGGGGCATGGCGACGTAGAAGGCGGGGAGTTGGGGCACGGCCACCGGCCAGAGGTCGGCCAGGGCCTGCACGGCGTCGCAGGTGTGGGCGAAGGCCACGCCGGCCAGCCCGGCCAGATCGCCGGCCAGCGCCTGGTCGAGGGCGCTGCGCACCACCCAGCAGGTGAAGCCGGGCAGATGTGCCTTGGCCTGGCCGCGCTCCTCCCGCCGATGCAGAAGGAGGACGGGAGTAAATCCCGCGGCATGGAATAACTCCTCCGGCACGTAGGCGTTCATGAAGCCCAGCGGGCGGTAGCCGGGAAAGCGCTCCTGCCAGTGCGAGAGTGGCAGCTCGCTGACGGTCTGGAGATCACCGAGGATGTCGTCGTATGGGGACATGGGAACCCTCCGCCTCATTGTACCACGAAATGGCGTGGAGAGGCAAAGCGATGGTCAGTGACGGAAGTGCCGCCGGCCAGTGAAGAGCATGGCCAGACCGGCGGCGTCGGCGGCGGCGATCACTTGAGGGTCGCGCAGTGAGCCGCCTGGCTGGACGACCGCGGTCACCCCGGCCCGCGCGGCCTCTTCCACGCCGTCGGGGAAGGGGAAGAAACCGTCGGAGGCCAGCACCGCGCCCGTCGCCCACTCGCCAGCCTTGAGCACAGCCAGCCGCACGGCGTCCACCCGGCTCATCTGCCCGGCCCCGATGCCCACGGTGGCTCTGCCCCGCGCCAGGACGATGCCGTTGGAGCGCACGTGCTTGACCACCCGCCAGGCGAAATCCAGGCTCTCCCGCTCCTCAGCCGTCGGCCGGCGGGCGCTGACCACCCGCCACTCCTCGTCGTCTAGCGTGTCGGGTTCCTGCAGCAGGACGCCTTGTCGCACACTGCGCAGCTCCCAGCCCAGGGCAGGGACAAGCCCTGCCCCTACACCGGCCATCTCCAGCAGGCGGCAGTTGGGCCGGTCGGCCAGCAGCGCCCGCGCCGCGGCAGTGAAGCCAGGCGCAGCGATGGCCTCGACGAAGAGGTCGCTCAGCAGTGACGCCGTCGTCTCGTCGAAGGGGTGGTTGACGGCGATGACGCTGCCGAAAGCGGACACCGGATCGCTGGCCAGGGCCAGGGGGAAAGCTGCGGCCAGAGTGTCGCCGCTGGCCACGCCGCAGGGGGTGTTGTGCTTGACGATCACCACCGTAGGAGCGGAGAAGTCGCCCACGGCGCGCCAGGCGGCGTCCAGGTCGAGGAGGTTGTTGTAGGAAAGCGGCTTGCCCTGGAGCAGCCGCCCGCCCAGCGGCGTGGCTTCGGGCGTGAGGCCGTATAGGGCCGCCTGCTGGTGAGGATTCTCGCCGTAGCGCAGGGTCTGCACCCGCCACAGTCGCAACAGCAACTCGATGGGGAAGGGTTCGCCAGCTGCGAACTGACCGGACAGGTAGTTGGCGATGGCCGTGTCGTAGTCGGCGGTGTGGCGGAAGGCTTTCAGCGCCAACTGCTGGCGTGTCGCCAGGGAGACCTCGTCTCGCTGGCGTAACTCAGCCAGAACCTGCGGATAGTCGGCCGGATCGCAGAGCACGGTGACGGCGGCGAAGTTCTTGGCCGCCGCCCGCAGCAGGGCCACGCCGCCGATGTCTATCTGCTCCACGGCCTCCGCCAGCGTGACATCGGGCCGGGCGACGGTTGGGGCGAAGGGGTAGAGGTTGACTGCCACCAGGTCAATGGGGCCGATGGCGTGGGCCGCCAGCTCGTCCAGGTGGGCCGGCTGGCGGCGGGCCAGGATGCCGCCGTGGATGGCCGGATGCAAGGTCTTGACGCGGCCGTCCAGGATCTCGGGGAAGGCGGTCACTTCCTCGACGGGCCGCACCGGCAGGCCCGCTTCTCGCAGGGAGCGGGCCGTGCCGCCGGTGGAGATCAGCTCCACACCCAGGTCGGCCAACCCTTGGGCAAATTCGACCAAACCGATCTTGTCGGAAACGCTCAGCAATGCTCGCTTGATGGACATGATCTTCTCCCATCTGATGTGTTGTAGAGGCCGGGCTTGTCCCCATATGCGCTAACTTAACGCTCGTAGTCAGCCACGCAGCGATAGCGGAGTGGCGTTTACGCAAGCGGGACGGCACTCCGCTGTGCTCCGTGCCTGACTACGAACAGGCTACAGGGCTAAAGTTAGCGCCCATG
>JACNHM010000484.1 GCA_014383605.1 Chloroflexota bacterium | reverse complement strand
AATTCCACGGCTACAATGTAGGGCACCCGCTCCTGCAGGCAGTTGCGGTAGTAGAACAGGTCTTCTTTGGCAGTATCGAAGCGGTCGTCATCGTCGTGCAGGCCAGCCAGGGCAGTGAGGGCATCCTCAAGTACCAGCTCGTCGGTGCTGAATGCTTTCGTAGCCCAGGCCGCAGCCTGCTCTTTGCTCAGCCTGCCTGCCAGGTAAGCCTCAATCGTGGCTAACGTCTCTGCTCTCAGCTCAGCTCTCATGGCTGCCTCCCGATGCCAGGCGGAAACGGCTCATGGTAGCCTGGATCACGGCTGCCGGGTATCTCGTGAGGCCCGTGTGCCAGCTTGCCTTCTGCATCATAAACCAGGTGATACACCACTAGATGATGACTTCTCGCGTCTTTGACCTTGACGATGGTGGACACGTCACCGTTGCGCCGCAGGCTTCTCTCGATGTGCGTGACGGTGCCATTGGGATTATGGGATTATGGATGACTTGTCTGGGATAGCGATAGATCGTCGGATTGGTCACCTTGCGTCACCCATCCACCAGTTCCCCAAAAGCGGCAATGAATTGCCAATCTATTCTACCACAACTCGCGCCAGCGGCAAAAGACCGCTAGAAAGACTCCTCCCGCGGGTTGGAACCCGCGGGAGGACGAAGCGCGCGACATTAGAGGAGCCGAATCTTCTCCTCGGTCAGCGACAGGAAGCGGTCAGCAGTTCAGTTGTAATGTTTCCAGGTACCGTCGTTGTAGAGCACGTAGATGCCGCCGCAGACCGTCCAGAGCATGGTGCCGCCCTCGAAATCCTGCACCGACACCTTGGTCTCGCAGCGGCCCGTGGTCGGCCAGCCCAGCTTGGGAATCAAGGGCTGGTAGCAACGGCAATCGTCCCACGGATCATCGTGCGTGCCCCAACTCCCGTTGCGATACAGGACAATGACCTTCTCCTTGTCCCCCCGCCAGATCACGATGCCCTGCTGGAATTGCTGCTCGGCACCGCCCACGGAGTACTCCTCCGCCTTCGGGCAGCCCAGCTTCTGGCGCACGGGGGCATTCTGGGTCCACACGCGGCCGAAGCCATGCGCCGGCGTGATGCTGCACTGCGGCGGACAGGGCTGCGGGCAAGGTTGCGGGCAGGGTTGTGGACAGGGCTGCGGGCAAGGCTGCGGACATGGCGGCGGTGGTGGAGGTGGCGGCGGTGGTGGTGGCGGCGGCGTTGGCTTGCAACCGGGGATGACCAGCCGCTGGCCGGGATAGATGTAGTTGGGGTTCCAAAGGCCGTTGGCCCGCACGATAGCCGTCACGCTGACGCCGTAGCGGCGAGCAATCGTGCTCAACCACTCCCCCCGTTGCACGATGTGGATGCACGAAGGCGGCGGCGGAGGCGGCGTGCCGCAGGGGATGACCAGCAGTTGACCAACGTAGATGACATTGAGGTTCTTGATGCCGTTGGCACTGGCGATGGTCCACATGCTGACGCCGTAGCGGGTGGCGATCTTGTGGAGGGTCTCCCCCCGCTGTACCCGGTGGTAGAGGGGAACGCATCCCGATCCTGTTGGGGCGGCCGCGGCCATGGCTGGCAGCAGGGCCAGCAACAAGACCGCGATGAGGCTGAGGAAAAGCAATCGTCTCTTCATGGCATCCTCCTTCTGTCTGTCTTCTGTACCTCGGCCCTTGCGCAGCAGCGTGACGAAACGGGGATGGAGTAATGAGATACGGAGGGAGCGCCCCCAGGCTCCCGCTGCACAAGCCTGCTCAAGGTATCGCCAGGGGCCGGAACTCTGTAACGAGTATAACACGTTCTGTGATTCCTGTCAAGTTGTTTTTGCCGGATTTTGCGCACCACGTCTTTCCGCTTTTCCGCTGACAACATTGACATCACGGGCCGCATCTGCTATAATGCCAGCGTCAAATCATAGGGTTGGAAACGAGGTGCACTATGTCCGTAGCTTATTGCTACCATCCCCTGGAACAAGAACACACCCTTTACGGCCATCCGGAAAACCGCGAGCGGCTCAGAGGCACGATGGATCTGCTGGAACAGCAGGGACTGCTGGCCCGCATGGCTCTGGTGGAGGCCACTCCGGTGAGCATGGAACGTCTGCAGCGCGTGCACTCGCCCCCCTACGTGGAAGCGGTGCAGCGCATGGCTGAAGGGGGCGGCGGCCACCTCGACCCGGACACCTACGTTGCCCCTCGCTCCTACGACGCGGCGCTGCTGTCGGCCGGCGGCCTGGTGAACCTGGTGGACGCCGTGCTGCAGGGGGAGGCGACGTATGGTTTCAACCTGATGCGGCCGCCGGGCCACCACGCCATCACCGGCCGCGGCATGGGCTTCTGCATCTTCAACAACGTGGCCATCGCCGCCCGCTACGCCCAGGCCGAGGGCGGCGTGGAGCGGGTGCTCATCGTGGATTTCGACGTGCACCACGGCAACGGCACGCAGGACACCTTCTGGAGCGATCCGTCGGTGTTCTTCTTCTCCACGCACCAGTACCCCTACTATCCCGGCAGCGGCGACTGGCGGGAGATCGGCGCGGGGGAGGGACAGGGCACCATCTGCAACGTGCCGCTGCGCCCCGGCGTCGGCAATCAGGGCTACGCGCGCGTTTTCGACGAGCTGCTGTGGCCCCTGGCGGAGCGGTTCCAGCCTCAGTTGATCCTCGTCTCGGCGGGCTACGATGCGCACTGGCAGGACCCTCTGGCGGGGATGCGGCTCTCGCTCAGCGGCTACGTCTACCTCGCTCACGCTCTCAAGACGATGGCCGACGAGCTGTGCGGTGGCCGCCTGGTCTTCACCCTGGAAGGGGGCTACCACCTGCAGGCGCTGGCCCACGCCATCCTCAACACCCTGCGCGTGCTGCTGGGCGAGCTGACGCCGGAAGAAGGAGAGGTGCTGGATCCCTTGGGGCCCTCTCCCTATGACGAAACGCCGCTGGACACCCTGCTGCTTCAGCTCAAAGGGCTGCACCGGCTGGTATAAGTTTCTATCTTCGTCAAGAAACAGCTTCCGGTGAGACGGGCGGCAGCCGATAGATAGCGTGAGACGTGATGCGTGATCCGTGATCTACGGGCAAGATGTCACGTTTCACGCATCACGCATCACGCATCACGTATCACCATCAAGGTGCAGCATTCAAGCGGAAGCTGCTTTCTGTTTTCAATACAATGCGGGAGGAACGACAACGTGGAACGGACTTTGGTCATCATCAAACCTGACGCCGTGCAACGCGACCTGATCGGCCCCATCATCACCCGCCTGGAACGGCGGGGACTGAAGATCGTGGGCCTGAAGCTCATACACATAGACGAAGCGCTGGCCCGTCGCCACTACGCCATCCACGAGGGCAAGCCCTTTTTCCCCGGCCTGATCCGCTACATCACCTCCGCCCCCGTGGTGGTCATGGTGGTGGAAGGGCCAGAGGCCATCGAGATCGTGCGGCGGACGCTGGGCGCTACCAGGCCGGCCGAGGCTGCGCCGGGCACGATTCGGGCCGACTTCGGCCTGGAGGTGGGGCGCAATCTGGTGCACGGCTCCGACGGCCCGGAGACGGCCGCCTTCGAGGTGGCCTTGTTCTTCGACGAGGCAGAGCTGATTTCCTGGCCACGGGACACGGATCGCTGGATCTTCGAGTAGGGGCGAACCCTGGCGGTCGCCCTGCTGGGCAGGCGCAAGGCCTGCCCCTACAGTCGCCATCCGCACGGCCAAGCATTTCGCCATCAAGTCGCCCTGCTGGGCAGGCGCAAGGCCTGCCCCTACCCCAAGATCGAGAAGATACAGCGAGCTACCTGCTTGACAGCACACACAGCAGAACCCCGCGTCATGGCCTGACGCGGGGTTCTTTACGAATCTCCCCTCTGTGAGCTCACTCCTCGTCCCTCATCCCTCGTTCACTGGATCTTCACCACCATGGCCGCGTGCTGCCACAGCTCTTCCAGCTTGTAGTAGACTCGCTGCGCGGGGGCGAAGACGTGCACGATGACGTCGCCATAGTCCACCAACAGCCAGCCGCTGCCCTTCTCCCCTTCCACGTGCAGCGGCCGCATCCCTTCCTTCTTGATTTCCTCGGTCAGGGTGTCCAGGATGGCCCTCGCCTGTCGCTCCGTCGTGGCCGAGCAGATCACAAAATAATCGGCAAGGATGGACACCTGGCGCAGGTCGAGCAGGATGATGTCCTCAGCCTGCTTCTCTTCCACCAGCGAAACCACTCTGTGAGCCAGTTCTGTCGAATTCAGTCTCCACCTCCCGGTCTGGTATCAGGTATTGGATATTCCGCATCTATTTTAGCACATCTGTAAGCCAGGCACAAACATGAATGCTGCGCTCACAATCCACAGGCCGCGCCACGAACCACGGACGTCACCAACTGTCTACCTCTGTGTGATCCGTGAGATCAGTGGTTCCAAACAGCGCCAATTGCTCCTCAGCCCGTTCGACGATGGGATCGAGCCCCAGGCGTGCCCGCCACCCGGCGCGATCCAGATCGTCCGCCTCCGCCAGGCGGCGCAGCTGGCGCTGCTTGACGAACATCCAGCCGTGGGCTTCCAACCGGTGGCGCCATGCAGGACAGCAGCGCAGCTTGAAGGCCAACAGCCCGCTGCGCCCCCCAGGCACGACGATGTAGCGGGGGACATCGGCCAGCGCGGGCGGGGGCGGCTCCAACCATGGCGTGAGCGCCGCCGTGTCGCTCAGGGCGAAGCCGTGGGCCGGCGCGCCGCCCTCGTGCCAGACCACCCTCAGAGGAGAGGGGGCGACAAGGAGAGGGGGTGACAAGGTGACCTCTCCCTTGTCTCCTTCTCGCTCCTCCTCCGCCAGCCAGACGTCGAAGCCCAACCGCTGCCCGCTCTGCACCAGCAGCCGCACCATCTGGCGGCGCGCCTCGACCCGCGCCTGGGGCCAGTCTTCCGGCCGCAACTGCCAATAGCCGGGGCTTAGCTCCTGGCCGTAGGAGGCGATGCAGGCCTCCAGCAGGGGGCGTTCCGGCGTCAACAGGCCGCGGAACCGGCGGCAAAGCGCGTCGTGTAGCTCCCCCTGCGGCCAGGTGAGGGTCTGCTGCAACAGATCGGCCGTGGCCAACTCCACCCGTTCGCTCAGCGGCTCGACGGCGGCCGACGGATCAGCCAGCCACCAGCACGCGCCCAGGGCGGGCTTGCCGTCCAGCTCCGCGTCCGGCGCCAGCCACCGCAGACCGCCCGGCGCGGGCCCTTCAGGCGGCGCCACCGCGTTCACCTGGCGCATCAGCCAGGCCAACGGCCTGAAGGACCAGCTTCGGGACGGTACGGCCGGCAGCAGCCCTGCGCTGCTCCAGCGCGTGACAATGGACGCCCGCAGCCAGGGGGGGAAGGCGGGCTCCCCCCGAGCTTGCAGCGCCGCCTGGGCCGTCTTCGCCCCTTGTTCCTGAAACGCGGGCGCCCTTTCCTCCGCCCAGCGTTTGACCTCCTCTTCCGACTCGGATGGGACATGGGCCGGCCGAGGACGACAGCGGAAAAGCAAGCGGTAGGCCATGCGCTCGCCGCGAACCCCTTCGCCCTGAAGCTGATAGACGCTGTGATCCAAGGCCAGCTCCGCCCGCGCCGCGGCCAGCAGCAGCGCCGGCAGCAGTCTCTCCTCCTCAGCGGTGAAGGCCAGAAGCAGCCGCCCGCCATCGGCCAGCAGGCGGCGCAGCGCCTTGAACACGCCGAACATGACCTCGCTGTACCACTCCCAGTCCACACTGCGCCGCCGCAGCAGCGGGCGCAAGGGCAGCGTCGCTTCTCTTCCGAAAAGCCACCCGCTCCAGAGGAAGGCCAAGGCATAGGCAGCCGGGCCGGGGCGCGGCGGGTCGGTACAGATGAAGGTGAGACGGGGCTGGTGCTGCAGGGCTTCGGTCAGCATACGGCTGGTGCGCTGCAGAGTCAAGGCCGACCCGAAGCCCGGACCGGGAGTGGGCTCCAGCAACGCCGGCAGGCTGGCGGCCCAGGTGATGGGCGGCGCGGGAGGCCAGCTTCGCAGCGTGCGGTAGGCGGTCTCGAATGTCCGCCAGACGTTGCGCTCCACGAAGCGATCCGGGCGGTGCAGCGAACGCGGCAGGCAGGTTTGCCTGGCGTCGCCGTGCAGGGAGTGGCAGCGTTGCAGGCAGGCCAGGCAGAGACCCCGTATGGCCTCCAGTGCCGCTTCCTCTTTCGGGAGGAAGAGTGTCTCGGCCTGCAACATCAGTTCGCCGAGAGCGTAGCGATTGCGTGGCGTGTACAGAGCGAGGAGCTCTGCCGCCCGCTCGCCGACCTCTTCATCCTCCGGGCTGGCCAGCCGCTGGCGCAGCCGCCAATAGGTGGCGCCTTTCTCTTCCGCGGCGATCTGAATGTCCAGGTCCTGGGGAGTGATCGGCGCAGGGCCTTTCTCCCCGCAGTGGGAACAGTGAAAGCCCTTTTCCACCGGCACTTCTTCGTCCCAGACGATGTAGTCGGCCGACAAGACGCGCTGGCAGGCGGGGCAGTAGATGCGGTAGAGGTCATCGAGATGGCGGGAGAGAGGTTTTCCGGCTTTGGGTGTGTCCGCCAAACGGGAGACGATGGTGTCCAGCGCCCGCGGCGACGGCGGCGAGAGGCTCAGGCGGATCTGGAGCAGCGGCAGGGGATCGAAGTTGCTGGCCAACACGCGTCGCCCGACGGACTGAGCCACCCGCAGCAGGGCGGGATGGCCGGCGAAGGGGTCCAGCAGCAACGCGCCGGGCGAGCTGAATTCCTCCGCATAGACGCGCAGCAACTCATCTCGCCAGGGCGGTCGCTCGGCCACCCAGAGCGGATCCTGGGGCAAGGCCGCGTCGGAAATGAAAGCATCCCACATGAACTTCAAACCCTCAAAATCCAAACTTCAAAACCGCTATACTCGCCAGGTCGCAAGAAAACCAGGCAAGGATTTGAGGTTTCGAGTCTGAGGTTGGGAATTTCCGGCAGGACGGCCTCTGTGTTATAATGATTTTGTGACCAGGCGGATCGTCCCGACCGGTTGGTCAAGTTTCAGCGGAAGGAAACCCTGGCTAATGCGTGTGCTCATCACCGGCGGCGCCGGTTTCATTGGTGCTAACCTGGCCGATCGCCTGCTGGCCGATGGCCATCAGGTGCGCGTGCTCGACGATCTCAGCGCCGGAGACCGCCAACGGCTCAGGCCGCAGGTGCTCTTCACCCGCGGCGACGTGAAAGACCGCCCCAAGCTGTGGACGCTGTTGCAAGACGTGGAGTGCGTCTTCCACCTGGCGGCGCGCGTGTCGGTGTCCGAATCGGTGCTCTATCCGCGGGAATACAACGACGTCAACGTGGGCGGCACGGTGAGCCTCATGGAGGCCATGCGTGACGTGGGCGTGCAGCGAGTGATCCTGGCCTCCTCGGCCACGGTCTACGGCGAGCAGAGCCAACAACCTCTGCACGAGGAGATGCGCCCCCATCCGCTGGTCCCCTATGCCGTGAGCAAGATCGCCGCCGAGCACTACCTGTTCACCCTGGGCGCGCTGTACGACATCGAAACGGTCGCCCTGCGCATCTTCAACGCCTACGGGCGCTGGCAAGCCATCCCCCCTTCCCATCCCCCCGTGGTTCCCCAGTTCCTGAAGCAGGCCCTGAGCGGCGGCTCGCTGGTCATCCTCGGCGATGGGCGGCAGCGACGCGATTTCGTGTACATTGACGACGTCGTGGACGCCCTCGTCGCCGCGGCGACCGCGCCGGCCGTGGATCGCCAGATCATCAACATCGGTTCCGGCCGGGAGGTGAGCATCAATGGCCTGGCCCGCCTCGTGTTGCAAATCACCGGGCGCAAGGCGAACGTGATCACCAACGAGCAGCAGAGCGGCGGCATCGTCCGCATGGTGGCCGACCTGCGCCGGGCCCAAACCCTGCTCGGCTACGAGCCCCAAGTAGACCTGGAAACGGGCCTGCGGCGGCTGCTGAAAACCGACCCGCAGTTTCGCTAAATCACCATCTGCCCGCTGTGAGGGAGTCAACCTCCCGAACAAGGGCTCGGAGTGCAACTCCTCGCCATCAGTTGTGCGGACCTCGGCTATCCTCTACCAGTGTATGACGACCGGCGTGCCCACGGGAGCCCAGTTGTAGAGCCACTGCGCCTCAGAGGTGCGCATGTTCACGCAGCCGTGGCTCATGGGATGGCCGAAGTTGTTGTGCCAGTAGGTGCCGTGGATGGTGTAGCTGCCGTAGAAAGACATCACCCAGGGCACGCCGGTCAGGTAGTAGCCGGGCCCGGACATGGTCGTCGAGGCCACCTTGTAGCGGATGCTGTAGCGCCCTGTCGGCGTTGGCGTGCGCGGCAGCCCCGTGCTCACCGACGTGCTGAACACCGCCGTATTCCCCGCATAGGCCGTCAGCCACTGGCTGCTGAGGTCAATGTCAATCCATTTGCTGCCGGTTGGTGGCGCGACCGGCGGACTGGGGGCAGGCGCGCTGCCGCCCGTGGGGATGGTCAGCCGTTGCCCGACGTAGATGCGGTTGGCGTTGGGCAACCCGTTGGCCCAGACCAGGGCATTGACCGTGGTGCCGTAGCGTTGGGCGATGCGCGCCAGCGTCTCGCCCCGCTGCACCACGTGCGTGCCGGCCGCGGGCGCCGGTGCGGGCGCCGGCGCAGGTGACGGGGACGCGCTGCCGGGGATGCGCAGCCGCTGCCCCCACCAGATGAAGTTGGCGTTGCCCAACCCGTTGGCCTGCATCAGCGCGCTGACCGTCGTGCCGTAGCGGCGGGCGATCTGCGAGAGCGTCTCCCCGCGTTGCACGATGTGATAGCCCTGGGTTGTGGAAGGCGTGGAAGGCGATGGCGCGCTGTAGCTGCCGGGGATGCGCAGCCGCTGCCCCCACCAGATGAAGTTGGCGTTGCCCAGCCCGTTGGCCTGCATCAGCGCGCTGACCGTCGTGCCGTAGCGCTGGGCGATCTGCGACAGCGTCTCGCCCCGTTGCACCACGTGCACCGTAGGGCTTTGCGCGGCAACAGGCGCACTCGAGATCATCAAGCATAAGACCAACACGACCACCGGGAGCCAGTGCGGCACCTTAATGTTCATCAGCATCTCCTTTCTAGCCTCCGCAGATCACAGAAGCGAGGGTGGGCAGCCAGGTGAGCTAGAAAGATTGCCCCACAAGGCCACCTGGCCGGTATCGGTGATCTACCGCCCCTAGTATACCACGTTTTCACAAACCTGACAACAGCGTCTACCCCATGGGTATCGTTCAGAATCGTGGGGAAACCTTGGTCGCGCCCTGCCCCACCTGCTCAGCGGAACAGCGGAACAAGCGGAAGATAAACGTTCCGGTCTTTCCGCTTTTCCGCTGACAGCGATGCGCGGCCTTCTCCGACACTTTTGAACGATACCCCGACCCCATCTGGTGCCTTGCCCAGCTAGACAACCGCGGCGACCTGTGCTAATATATGCTCATCGTAACCCAGGAGGACTGTGATGCTGCGCAGCAAAATCGTCTGTACCATCGG